>DATCWW010000179.1:0-2675 GCA_036566145.1 Gemmatimonadales bacterium | reverse complement strand
GGGGCGGGTCGCCGCGTCGGTGGATACCACCCGGCACTTCGTCTCGCCGGCGCCCGTTCCCGGGAGCGAGCACCTGGTCGGGCGCCTGAATGTGCCGGTGCCCCCGGGCACGTATACCTATCGCCTCGCCGTGCAGGAGGGCGAGGACGCCGGGGTCGTCCTCCCGCGGGATTCGCTGCGGGTCGGCCGGCCCACCTCCGCCACTCTGGCCCTGAGCGATCTCGTGCTCGGCAACCGGAGTACCAACCTCTACTGGCGCCGCACCGCCGAGGATACGGTCGTCTTCAACCCACTCCGGACCTTCCGGCGGAACGAAGACATGGAGCTGTACTACGAGGTGGAGGGCGTGGCGGCGGGGAGCAAGTACGACGTGCGGATCGCGGTGCGGAAACAGGGGAAGAGCGGGGGCCTGCTGAAGAAGGTCTTCGGGGGTGGTTCAGCCCAGCTCAGCCTCAAGTTCGACGAGACCGCGGCGTTCCCGATCACCGCGACGCACCGGAGCCTCCAGCTCAACAAGCTCAAGCCGGGCTACTACTCGCTCGAGGTGGACGTGCAGGACGCGCAAGGACGGCGGGACCGCCGTGCGCAGGCCTTCCAGGTGGTGGACGACAAGAAGAACGCCGAGACCGCCTCCAACGAGGAGGCGGCGCTCAACTGACGGCTAGAGGGGCCAGGCCCCCGGACGCTGGTGGGTCAGGACCAGGAGAGGCTGGACCAGCGTTTCCGCCTTGACCAGCGCCTCGACCTGGACCAGATGCTGGGTCAGCCCCGTGGTGGTGTCGAAGGTGGCGATGTGCATCACGAGGGAGGCCAGCGGGCGTTGATCCGGCTCGGCCTTGCTTCCCTCGGCGGCCTCGAGGGTGGTGCCGGCCGCGAAGTTGATCCGTGCGTGGCCGAAGAGCCAGAGGGGCATGCCGTCCAGCGCCTGCAGCAGCCGCTCGTTCAGAGCCAGGCTTTCCCCGTGGAGGGTGATGAGCCCCAGACTGGGGTGCTCGCCCTGGCGGCGGGAGTGGACCACGAACCCGTAGCCGAAAGCCGGCTCCTGCCCACTCGCCCGACGGAGCGCGGCCCGGAGCTTCTGCTGGCTGAACGCGATCGTATGGTAGGGTACCACCTGCCGCTCCCGTGTTTTTTCGAGGGGGACCGGCATAAACGCCGCAGCAAGCGTGCCACAGCCGGGCGGAGCGCCTTTCCGGCCCCCTCGCCAGCGGTTTTCCCTCGGTAATCACGCGCGTCTGAGAGCTCCGGTGACCCGGCCGGTACCGGGGCGGCGGCCTGTTCTTTTGCGGCCTCTCATGCAGTACGCCACACGGACTTACGCCCTCGTTCCGCTTGACTAGCGGGAGCGCATCGGTAGCTTCCGCGCATGTTCTGCTCCCGTTGCGGAAGCGAGATTACCGGCAAGTCCAAGTTCTGTCCCTCCTGCGGTCTCGATCTGATGGCCACCACCCCGGTCCACGCGATCGCCACCGGGGCGCTTCAGGAAATGGACCTCGTCCGCGAGGCCCTGGCGTCGGAGTACGAGATCATCGAGGAGCTGGGGCGGGGCGGGATGGCGATGGTGTACCGGGCCCGGGACCGCCACCTCGAGCGCGAAGTCGCGATCAAGGTGCTGCCCTTCTCGCTCGCCTTCGACGCCGAGTTCGTGGAGCGGTTCCAGCGCGAGGCCCGCACGGCCGCCCAGCTCGAGCATCCCAACATCATCGCGATCTACCGGGTCGGGCGGTCGGGCCGGGTCATCTACTTCGTCATGAAGTTCCTCCGCGGCGGCTCGCTCTCCACCGTCCTGGCGGAGCGCCGGAAGCTCTCGCCGCCCGAGATCCGGCGGCTTCTGGTCGAGGCCGGCGGCGCGCTCGGCTATGCCGCGCAGCGCGGCATCGTCCACCGGGACATCAAGCCCGACAACTTCATGTTCGACGAGTTCGGGCAGTGTGTGCTCACCGACTTCGGGATCGCGAAGGCGGCGTCGGGGCAGAAGCTCACCGGGACCGGGATGTCGATCGGCACGCCCCACTACATGAGCCCCGAGCAGGCGCGGGCCCAGGCTATCGACGGCCGGAGCGACATCTACAGTCTGGGGGTGGTGGCGTACCAGGCGCTCACCGGCACGGTGCCGTACGACGGCGAGGACAGCTTCTCGATCGGCTACAAGCACATCACCGAGCCGGTGCCCGTTCCGCAGCTCATCACCGCCGACGAGCGGCGGATCTTCGAGGTCATCAAGCGGATGCTCATGAAGGACCCGGCCGACCGGTTCCAGAGCTGCGAGGAGCTGGTCGCGTCGATCCAGGGGCAGCCGATCGCGGCCGCGGGGAGCGTTCGAGCGTCGGTCGCGACCGTGGCAGCCGGTGCGAACACCGGGGCGGGAGCGATCAGCCCGGTGGTGGGCGGCGCCCCGCTGATCGTCAGTCAGCCGACGACACCGATCGAATCCCCCCTGGTCAACCGCCGCATGACTCCGCGCGAACGACGGGATGCACCACGCCGGGTGGCGGACCGGTCGCTGGCGATGCGGGGCTCGGGGTCGTCGTGGGCCTGGATCTGGGTGGTGCTGGCGGTGCTGGGTGGGATCGGCGGGGGCTTCTACTACTACAAGTCCCGCGGGTTCGCCACCGGCGTGGGTCTCCAAGTCGACAGCACGGCCGCCGGCGGGACCCCGGGAACACCGGCCGACA
>DATCWW010000176.1:0-17474 GCA_036566145.1 Gemmatimonadales bacterium | reverse complement strand
GGCGGCCGGACGCCCGCCCCGAAGAGATTCTCGAAGCGGCCAAGCACGTATTCGGCGAGAGCGGCTACGCCGGCACCAAGCTGGAAGACGTCGCCCGGCGGGCGGGCGTCAGCAAGGGCACGCTCTACCTCTACTTCGATTCCAAGGAAGCGCTCTTCCGCGAGATGGTCCGCGCCAAGGTCGTGGCGGCGCTGGCCCACGCGGAGGAGACGGTACGCACGTTCGACGGCTCGTCGCGCGAGCTGCTGGTCATCCTCATCAGCAGCATGTACCGGCGCCTCCGCGACGAAGGCATGGCCAGGGTCGGCCGGGTGGTGCAGGCCGAGCTGCCCAGCTTCCCGGAGCTCGCCCAGTTCTACTTCGAGGAAGTCATCCTCCGCTCCCGCCGCCTGGTGAGCCGGGTGCTGGAGCGCGGCGTCGAGAGCGGCGAGTTCCGCGAGGTCAGTCACGGGTTCGCCGCCCGCGGCCTCGCGTCGCTGCTGGTCCACACCGCGCAGCTGCAGTGCTTCTTCCACGACTTCGATCCCGATCAGCTCTCGGACGAGGCCGCGCTCGGCGGGCTCGTCGATCTCTACCTCCACGGCGTGCTCGCCCGCCCGGACGAGCCCGCGTGAGGCCGGCCATGCACCGTCTCGTCCTCCCGTCCCTGCTCCTCGCGGCTCTCGCGGCTCCGGCGTCGGCGCAGCAGCCCGACTCCGCTCCTCCCGGTCCCCTGACGCTGATCCAGGCCATCTCGCTGGGCCGGCGGCAAGGAGTGGACGCGGCGGTGGCCCGGCTCAATCTCCGCGCTGCCGAGGCGCGCACTGGACAGGCGCGGGCGGACCTCCTCCCCGACATCAGCGGATCCGCCTCGATCACCCGCCAGCGGCTCAACCTGGACGAGTTCGGGCTTCCCATCGCGACCGGCGTGACCGATCCGTTCAGCCTCTGGAGCGTGCAGCTCCGGGCGAGCCAGACGGTGTTCGACGCCAGCGCCATCAGCCGGCTCCGCGCGGCCCGCGACACCGCCGTGGCCTTCGGCTACGACGCGCAGGCGGTGGGCGCCCTGGCCGGCGCCACCGCCGGACTCGCCTACCTGCGGGTGCTCAGCGCCGACGAGACGGTGCGGGCCCGACAGGCCGACAGCGCCATTGCCGTCTCCCTCCTGGATCAGTCTCGGCGGCTGGTGCAGGCCGGCGTGAACCCCGTGATCGACCAGACCCGGAGCGAAGTGAGCTTCGCCTCGGTGCGCACCCAGCTCGAGGTGGCCCGGAACGCATCGGACCGAGCCCGGCTCGATCTCCTCCGCGCGCTCGACCTGCCGTCGGGAACCCGCCTCGCGCTGGCCGACTCCCTGACGCTCGCCGACCTGGACCTGCCGAAGGACCCGGCCGCGGCCGCCGCCTACGCCCGGGAGCACCGGCCCGAGCTCGCCGCGGAGCGGGCGCGCACGACGGCGGCACGGCGATCGCTGACGGCCATCCGCCAGGAGAACCTGCCCAACCTGAGCCTCGGCGGGCTCTACCGTGAGACCGGCCAGCACAGCAACGACCTCGCCGGCACGTACAGCCTCCAGCTCCTTCTGAACGTGCCGATTCTCGACGGCTTCCGGCGCCAGAACCGCGCCAAGGAGGAGGCTGCGCGGGTGGAGATCCAGCAGGTGCGCGAGCGGGATCTCGGCAACCAGGTGGAGACGGAGGCCCGCCAGGCCGTGCTCGACCTGGCATCGGCCCAGCAGCAGGTGACCATCGCCGACGAGCGACTCCGTCTGGCCGAGCAGGAGCTGGCCCAGGCGCAGGAGCGCCTGGAGGCGGGGGTGGCGGGGACGGTGGAGACCACCAACGCCCAGGGATCGGTCGCCTCGGCGCGCGACGCCCTGATCCAGGCGCGGGTGAGCTACGGGAGCGCGCGGGTCACCACCTATCGCGCGCTCGGGGCGATCGACCAGCTGCAGTGAGCGGGCGGCGCGGCGCCGGCCGGGGAGCGGCGCCCGTGACCCTCCGATTTTCGCGGTATGTTTGACGCGTGACCTTCCAGCGAAAACTCCTGTTCGGCTTCTCGCTGATGGTGCTGCCCGCCCTCCTGGTCGGGGCGGAAGCCATCCGCAGCAACGTCCTGGAGCGGCGCGCGCTCGAGGCGCTGGGCCGGAGCATGGCCCGCACCCGCACCTATGCCGAGCTGGAGACCGCGATGTTCGACCAGGGCGAGATCATCTGGCGCGACCTCAGCGGCCTCGATTCCTCGGCCCGGAAGGAGTTCACCCTGACCGGCGAGGTGGTCCGCTACTGGCAGGATCGCTGGCGGGCGGAGCTGGGACCGGGCGAGGGGGGGCTGGCCGACGGCGTGGCCCGGATTCAGGAGGACATCGTGCTGGTGGCGGACAGCGTCTTCGCCCTGGCCGATGCGGGTCACCGGCCCGAGGCCTACGCGCTGGCCCAGCGGGAGCTCAAGGGTCGCCTGCAGCCGGCCCTCACCGCGATGAACCGGGAGGTCTATCGCCGCGCCCGCGAGTCGAGCGTGCGCGGCGCCTACACCGGGCTGGAGGAGATCCTGGCGAACGAGGGCCGCACCCTGGTCGCGATCATCGCGCTCTCCCTCGCCGCCGGGCTGCTGGCCTCCTGGGCCATCAGTCGCGGGCTCGCCCGGCCTATTCGCCAGCTGACCGACGCGATGGCGGTGGTGGGCTCCGGACGGCTGGACCACCCGGTTCCCGCGGGGTCGGGCGACGAGATCGGCGACCTGGCCCGCGCCTTCGACCGGATGACCCGGAGCCTGCGGGAGAACATCGGCCAGCTCGAGCGGACCCAGGCGCAGCTGGTGCAGTCGGAGAAGCTGGCGTCGATCGGCGAGATGTCGGCCGCCGTGGCTCACGGGCTCCGCAACCCGCTGGCGAGCCTCCGGGCCGCCGCGCAGCTGGTGCGGCGCCATCCCGAGTCGCCCGCCGCCAAGGAGCACCTCGACGCCATCGTGGAAGAGGTCGACCGGCTCGACCGGCGGATCAGCCACCTGCTCAGCTTCAGCCGGCCGGCGCCGTTCCATCCGATGCCGGAGCATCTGTCCCGCCTGGTCGAGCAGCTCCTCCCGGCGGTGGCGGAGCCGGTGCGGGAGCACCGGATCGATCTCCGCGTCGAGCTGCCCGGTGACCTCCCGCAGGTGCGGGTCGATCCCATGCAGCTCGAGCAGGTGTTGCTGGAGGTGCTCTCCAACGCCGTGGACGCGATGCCTGACGGAGGCACCCTGCGCCTCCGCGCACAGGCCGCCAACGGCGGACCGGAGCCCGGTATGGTACTGGTCGAGGTGACGGACACCGGTCCCGGGATCCCCGAGCAGGTGCTGCCGTCCGTCTGCGAGCCCTTCTTCACCACCCGCTCCGAGGGGACCGGCCTGGGCCTCGCGATCGCGAAGCGCTACGTCGAGCAGAACGGCGGCCGGCTCGAGATCGAGAGCCGGCCCGGGGCGGGCACCACGGTGCGGCTCCGGCTGCCGACGGAGACCCCGGCATGAGCGGCACCGTCCTGATCGTGGACGACGAGCGCACCCTCGCCCGGGCGATCAAGGCCTTTCTCGCCGAGTCGGGGTACGAGGCCGAGGTGGTCGGCGACGGGGAGCAGGCGCTCGGCCTGCTCGAGAGCCTGCGCCCCGACGTGGTCTTTTCCGATGTGCGCCTTCCCGGCATGACCGGCATCGAGCTGCTGCGCCGGATCCGGGAGTTCGACGCGGCGATCCCCGTGGTGATCATGACCGCCTACGGCACCATCGAAGGGGCGGTCGAGGCGGTCAAGCTCGGGGCGTTCGACTACCTCAAGAAGCCGGTGGACCTGGAGGAGCTCAAGCTTCTCGCCGACCGGGCCCGCGAGACCTCGCAGCTCAAGCAGGAGCTCTCCTACTACCGGAGCCGAGCGGCGCAGCCGGTGCGCTTCGGCGAGGTGATCGGGCAGTCGCCGGCCATTCGCGGCGTCCTGGAGCAGGCTCGCCAGATCGCTGCACTCGAGGAGACGCCGCCGGTCCTCATCGTGGGTGAGACCGGGACTGGGAAGGGCCTGGTGGCTCGCACCATCCACGCCTCCAGTCCGCGCTCGGCGCGTCCCTTCATCGAGGTCAACTGCACCGCGCTTCCGGCCACGCTCATGGAGGCGGAGCTGTTCGGGCACGAGCGGGGCGCCTTCACCGACGCCAAGGAGTCCAAACTCGGCCTCTTCGAGGCGGCGGAGGGCGGCTTCCTCTTTCTGGACGAGGTCGGCGATATCGAGCTCTCGCTCCAGGGCAAGCTGCTCAAGGCCGTGGAGGAGCGGAGCGTGCGCCGGGTGGGCGGCATCCGCGACCGGCGGATCGACGTCCGCATCCTCGCGGCGAGCAACCGCGATCTGGAGAAGGACGCGCAGGGCGAGCGGTTCCGCCGCGACCTCTACTTCCGCCTGGCGGTGATCATTCTCCGGCTGCCGCCACTGCGCGAACGGGGGGAGGACATCCTCTTTCTCGCCGAGCACTTTCTCCGGCGCTTCAACGCCAAGTACGGCAAGGCGGCCCACGGCTTCGATCCGCGGGCTCGCGAGCGCCTGCTGGCGTATCCCTGGCCCGGCAACGTGCGGGAGCTGAGTCACGTGATGGAGCGGGCCGTCCTCTGGAGTCGGGGCGACCTGCTGGGCAGCGAGCATCTGTCGCTGGAGATCCCGGCCGCCCCGGCCGAGCCGGCGCCCCAGGCCGATGGCCGGGGGGCCTCGGAGAGTCTCCCGCCCCCGGGGACAGACCTCGAGTCCTGGGAACGGACGCTCATCGAGCGGGCGCTCCGGGAATCGGATGGCAATCAGACGCGGGCGGCCCAGCGACTGGGCATCAGCCGGGACACCCTTCGCTATCGGCTGAAGAAATACGGGATTCAAGGGTAAACCGCGGGTGGGTGACAAGACCCAATCCTGGGTTTCCTCACCCACAGCCGCCCAGTGGTGATCGCGGCCGGCGATCCGGCACCTGTCCCGCAAGTCACCGCCAATCAACAGACTAGAGGAAGGAGTCGGCTTCGCATCGAGAATGGCACACGGTCTGCGTAATCGCGGGCGTCGTCGGGCCCGTAGCGGGTCCGGCTGGGTGAACCCACCCACCGCTGGGCCGCACGGCCCGCCGAACTCCTACTCTGGAGGGTGAACAATGAAGTGGACCAAGCCCGAGGCCGAAGTCGTGGCCGTCACGATGGAAGTCACCGCTTACGTCGCGACGCTCTAAAGCGGAACACCATCACCGAGGGGCTCGCGCAAGCGGGCCCCTCGTTGTTTTCAGTGCAGATCGTCCTTCTCGGTACCGCCGCCGGCGGCGGCTTTCCCCAGTGGAACTGCTGGTGCCCCTCTTGCCGGGTCGCCCGGCAAGAGCCGTCGCGTGCCCAGCGGCGAACCCAGTCCTCCGCCGCCGTGAGCGCCGACGGGACGCGCTGGTTTCTCCTCAACGCGTCCCCCGACGTGCACGCGCAGCTCGGACGCTTCGAGGCGGCGCCGCCCGTCTCCGCCCCCCGGCATGTGCCGGTTGAAGGGATCGTGCTCACCGACGCCGAGCTGGATCACACGCTCGGCGTCGTGCTGCTGCGCGAGGCCCGGTTCCTTCAGGTCTGGGCCACCGAGGCGGTCGCGGGGATCCTCGAAGCCGATTCCCGGATCCTCCCGGTCACCAGGGCCTTCGCCCAGGTGCACCTGAGGACGCTGGGCCTGGACGAGCCCACGCCGCTGCTCTACCGGGACGGCTGTCCCAGCGGGATGAGCGTGTTCGGCTTTCCGGTGCCCGCCGGTCCGCCTCGTTTTGCTGCCGAGGAGCGCGCCGGCCATACGGTCGGGCTGCTGGTTCGGGACGACGCCACCGGCGGACTGTGCGCCTTCGTCCCGGGCTGCGGCGGTCTCGATGCCGGGCTGCTCGAGCTGCTCGGCCGGGCGGATCTGGTCCTGTTCGACGGGACCTTCTGGACCGACGACGAGCTGATCCGGCTCCGCATCGGTGAGCGCACGGCGCGGCAGATGGATCATCTGCCGATCGCCGGCCCGGACGGCAGCCTGGCGGGCCTGGCCGGCCTCCCCGCGCAGGAGCGGGTCTACACCCATATCAACAACACCAACCCCATGCTGATCGAGGACGGCCCCGAGCGGGCCGAGGTCGAAGCCGCCGGGCTTCGGGTAGGCTTCGACGGCATGCGGTTTACCCTCTAGCTTCCGACCATGACCACTCTCGCCCCTTCCGAGCTGGCCACCCCGCCCCGTCCGCCGATTCCAACGCTGGCGCAGCCGCTCGGGCCCGACGAGCTCGAGGCGGCGCTCCGCTCGTTTCACGGCTCCTACTACGTGCAGCATCCCTTCCACCAGCTCATGTACGAGGGGAAGCTCTCCCGCCGGCAGTTTCAGGGCTGGGTGGCGAACCGCCTGGCCTACCAGCGCGTGGTGCCGAGGAAGGACGCCGCGATCCTGTCCAACTGCCCGGACCCGGAGGTCCGGCGCGAGTGGATCGGCCGCATCATCGATCACGACGGCACCGAGGCCGGCACGGGCGGCATAGAGCTCTGGATCCGCCTGGGCATCGCGCTCGGCGTGCCGCGGGAGGAGATGGAGGACGAGCGCCACGTGCTGCCGGCCGTGCGGCTCATCTGCGAGTCGTACGTGACGTTCTGCCGCACCAAGTCGTGGCAGGAGGCCTGCGCGTCGTCGCTCACCGAGCTGTTCGCCCCCAAGATCCATCAGCAGCGCATCGAGGCGTTCCCCAGGCACTATCCCTGGATCCCGCCCGAGGCGCTGGACTACTTCAAGAGCCGGCTGGTCCAGGCGCCCAGGGACGTGGGGCATGGGCTCCGCATCGTGAAGGGTTGGGCCACCACGCCCGAGCGGCAGCAGCGGGTGTTCGAGGCGCTGGCCTTCAAGCTCGAGATGCTCTGGGCGATGATCGACACCATCCACAACGCGTACCGCGAGGAGTGAGGGTGACGCTCGCCCTCGACACCGTGCCCCGCCTCTGGCGGCTCGCCCGGCTGGATTACGATCCGGCGCGGCAGCGGCCGGTGTTGCTGTACCCCGAGGGCGCCGTCCTGCTCAACGACACCGGCCTCGCCATCCTGCAGCTGGTGGACGGCAGCCGCAGCGTGGCGGAAATTGCGGCCGAGCTGGGCCGCCGGTACGGGACCGACGTCACCGCCGACGTCACCGACTATCTCTCGCGCCTGGCGGAAAGAGAGTTGATCCAATGACCACCGACCGGCCGACCACCCTGCTCGCGGAGCTGACCCACCGCTGTCCGCTCCGCTGTCCCTATTGCTCCAATCCGCTCGACCTCATCCGGGCCGAGGCCGAGCTCACCACCGAGGATTGGAAACGGGTGTTCAGCCAAGCCCGCGCGCTGGGCGTGCTGCAGCTCGGCCTGTCGGGCGGAGAGCCCATGGTGCGCAAGGACCTCGAGGAGCTGGCGGCGCACGCCCGGAGCCTCGGGCTCTACAGCACCCTGGTCACCTCGGGGCTCGGGCTCACCCGGCAGCGGGCCGAGCGGCTTCGTGCCGTCGGGCTCGAGCATATCCAGATCTCGATTCAGGACGTCGACACGGCGAGTGCGGAGCGGATCGCGGGGGTCAGCTCGGTCAAGCAGAAGCGCGCCGCGGCGGCCATCGTCCGGGAGCTGGGCTTCGCCTTCACCGTGAACGTGGTGCTCCACCGCGCCAATCTCGACCGGATCGGCGAGATCATCGACCTGGCGGCGAGCCTGGGGGCGGACCGGCTGGAGCTGGCCAACACCCAGTACTACGGCTGGGGGCTGGAAAACCGCGCGGCGCTCATGCCCACCCGGGATCAGGTGACCCGCGCACAGGCGATCACGCAGGAAGCGATGACCCGCTATCGGGGAAAGATGCAGATTCTCTTCGTGCTCCCCGACTACTTCGAGCAGTACCCCAAGCCCTGCTATGGCGGCTGGGGCAAGCTGTACCTGGTCGTGGCGCCCGACGGCAAGGTGCTGCCCTGCCACGGCGCGACCCAGATCACCACGATGACCTGGCCCAACGCGAGGGAGCACTCGCTGGAGTGGATCTGGCAGGAGTCTGCCGGATTCAACGCCTTCCGGGGCGACGCCTGGATGCGGGAGCCCTGTCGCTCGTGCCCCCGGAAGACGGTGGATTTCGGCGGGTGCCGCTGCCAGGCGTTCGCCCTCACCGGGGCCGCCGAGAACACCGACCCCGTCTGCATTCTGAGCCCCGACCGGGGCATCATCGACGCCGCCGTGGCCGAGCCGGGCGACGTCGAATACCGCTACCGCATCCTGGCGGGCGAGCCGCAGCGGGCGTGACCGAGCCGCCGGCCATCGCGTGCGAGGGCCTCGGGCGGGACTACGGTTCCGTCCGGGCGCTCGACGCGCTGGATCTGGTGGTCCCCCGCGGCACCCTGGTCGGCGTGCTCGGCCCCAACGGCGCGGGCAAGACGACCGCCATGCTGCTGCTCGCGACCCTGCTCGCGCCCGATCGGGGAGCCGCGCGGGTCTTCGGTCACGACGTCACCAGCGAGCGGGCGGCCGTCCGACGCAGGCTCGGCCTGCTCTTCCAGGAGACCAGCGTCGACGGTCTCCTGAGCGTGCGGGAGAACCTGCTCTTCGCCGCCCGATTGTCGGGCATGGGCGGGCGGCTCGCCCGGGCGGCCGTGGCCGACGCGATCGAGCGGGGCGGGCTCGGCGCGCACAGCGGCCGCTCCGCGCGCGAGCTCTCCGGCGGGTGGCGTCGGCTGGTCGACATCGCCCGCGCCACGCTCCATCGCCCCGACCTTCTCATCCTCGACGAGCCGACCGTCGGGCTCGATCCTGAGCACCGCGAGATGATCTGGAGCATTCTGGACCGGGAGCGTCGGGAGCACGGCACGACGATTCTCTTTTCGACTCACTATCTCGCCGAGGCCGAGCCGGCGGACCGGGTGGTCCTGCTGGCGGCGGGACGGGTCGTGGCCCAGGATGCGCCCGATCGGCTGCGAGCCGGCCTGGGCGAGGAGATGGCCGAGATCGAGGGGCCGGGCGCCGAGCGGCTCACTCGGGCGCTTCGCGGCCTGGGGGCGGCGCGCACGATCCTTCGGACCGGCCGGGGGTACCGGGTCGGGTTGGTAGGTCCGCGCGAGCCGGTGGTCGAGCTCGCCGGCGGCGCCCCCGAGGTCGCTCGCTTCGCGCTCCGGCCGGTGAGCCTGGAGGACGTCTACTTCGCCTCTACCCGGAGCGCCGACGAGGCGGCGGAGGCGGTGCCCGCGTGAGCGCGTGGAGCGCGGTCTACGGCATCGTGGCGCGGGACCTCACCCGCACTACACGGCAGACCAGTCGGCTCCTGGGCGGCGTCGCCCGCCCCTTCATGTGGCTGCTCCTGGTCGGCACCGGATACAACGCGATCGCCCGGCTGGAGGGTGGGCTTCCCTACCAGGCCTACGTCTTCCCCGGCGTGGTCGCGATGGCCGCGCTGTTCGGCGGGATGCTGACCGCGGTGTCCACGGTGTACGATCGTGAGTTCGGCATGCTGCGGCTCATGCTGGCGAGCCCGGCCGGGCCCGGGGCGGTCCTGCTGGGGCGGGTGCTCGCGGCGAGTCTGGTCGGCATCCTGCAGGGCGGGGTCGTCCTCGCCGTGGCGCCGCTCGTCGTGTCCGTCACGGGAGAGCGATGGCTCTTGGCGCTGGGGGCGCTGGCCGCCGTGGCCGCGATGAGCGCCACGCTGGGCCTGCTCGTCGCCGCCCGACTCCGCTCGGTGGAGAACTTCGCCGGGATCATCAACGTGATCCTGTTTCCGCTCCTGTTCCTGAGCGGAGCACTCTATCCCACCGCCGGGATGCCGCCTGCGCTGCGCGCCGTGGCCCGGCTCAACCCGGTGACCTACGCCGTGGACCTGCTCCGGCACGCGTTCGGCCAGGCCGGGGAGTTCGCCCTCGCGACCGATGTCGTGGTGGTGCTCGGCGTCATGCTGGTCGGCTTCGCCGCGGGGACGCTGCTCTTCGACCCCGAGCAGCGGTTCACCGCGCGCGTCGCGCGCCGGCCGCCGGACTCCGCTCCGGCATCGCCGTAGCATCGCCTCCCAGCGCCGCTCAGGAGCAGGGCCGGGGCGGTAGCCGCGTCAGGGTGACGTGCTGGACGACGCGGGAACGGACCGGCGTCCGGATGCGGCCGGCGGCGGGGATCGAGGTCTCGATCAGAATCTCCCGCCGTCTCTCCACCAGTCCGATCGGTGGATCCCAGAGCAGGGTGCCCTGCTCGGTCGTCGTCTGCGTGAGCGCGACCGGGATGGTATCGCCACGGGGAGTGGTCTCGCTGGCTCGGCGGCGCAGGTCGAGGGCGAAGTGGAGCAGGGTCCGTCCGCCCACCAGCGTGTCGGCCAGCCGGGCGATCGTGCCGTTCGCGCCCTGCCAGGAGGCACCGGGCGGGAGCGGCGCGGGAGGAAGTGGGGGGAAGAGGTCGTCGAGCGCGGTGGAGAGGTCGGCGACCTCCGCCACTTCGTCCGGGATGAAGGGGCG
This sequence comes from Gemmatimonadales bacterium, assembly GCA_036566145.1. GTDB lineage: Bacteria > Gemmatimonadota > Gemmatimonadetes > Gemmatimonadales > GWC2-71-9 > CAVVWJ01. Next base: position 7,017 of record DATCWW010000176.1, on the reverse strand, counting down.
GGTCGCGGGCTCGTAGTGGCCGATCGAGTCGAGGCGCCCCCGGTACCTCCCTCCGATCAGACCATCGGTGTCCGGGATCAGCTCCCCGGCCGGCGTGCGCCGCCGGATCGCGAGGCTGTCGTACCAGCCTTCCAGCGCTACCGCACCGGCGCTGTCACCCGCCCGAAACTGCCAGAGCCCGTAGCGCTCGGCCGCGCCCTCTCCCGAGGCGCGGGGTGTGCTGGTGGTGATCTCGCTCCGGGACGATTCGGCGAACCGGGCGCACTCGAGCTGCGCGGCGCGGTAGCGGGGAGCATCCCCGGTCTGTGCCGGGCGCGGCGGCGGCAGTGCCGCGGCGACGAGCAAGACCGCGGCAACGGTGCGGCTCAGGCCTCCGCCATGAACGGGTAGGTGAAGTCGGTCGGCGGCACCGAGGTCTCCTTGATCACCCGGGGCGAGACCCAGCGGAGCAGGTTGAGGATCGAGCCCGCCTTGTCGTTGGTCCCGCTGGCGCGAGCTCCGCCGAACGGCTGCTGCCCCACCACCGCGCCGGTCGGCTTGTCGTTCACGTAGTAGTTGCCCGCCGCGAACCGGAGCGCCCGGTCGGCTTCGGCCAGGGCGCAGCGATCGCGGGCCCACACCGCGCCGGTGAGCGCGTACGGCCCGGTCCGGTCCACCAGCGAAAGCGTCTCGCTCCACTTGGCGGCCGGGTACACGTAGGTGGTGAGCACCGGCCCGAAGAGCTCCTCGCACAGGAGCCGGTACCCCGGGTCGGTGGCCTGGAGCAGGGTGGGCTGCACGAACCACCCCACCGAGTCGTCGGTTCCGCCGCCGGCGAGGACTTTCACGCCGGGATCGCTCTGGGCCCGCTCCAGGTGGCCGCGCAGCCGCGCGAAGGCGCGGGCATCGATCACCGCGCCCATGAAGTTGCGGAAGTCGGCGACGTCGCCCATGCGGATCTGGCCGATCATGGCGACGACCCGGTCGCGGACCTCCGGCCAGAGCGTGTCGGGGATGTACGCCCGGGACGCCGCGCTGCACTTCTGTCCCTGGTACTCGTAGGCTCCGCGCACCATGGCGACGGCGAGGGCCTCGGGATCGGCGCTGGGATGGGCCAGGATGAAGTCCTTGCCCCCGGTCTCCCCCACGATCCGGGGATAGCCCCGATAGCGCGCCATGTTCTCGCCGATCGTCTTCCACAGGCTCTGGAATACCGCGGTCGATCCGGTGAAGTGGATCCCGGCGAAGTCGGGGTCGTTCAGCAGCACCCGACTCACCTCGACCGCGTCGCCCGGGACGAAGTTGATCACGCCGGGTGGCAGCCCCGCGTCACGCAGCAGCTCGAAGAAGTGCCAGTTGCTGAGCGCCGCCGTGGATGAGGGCTTCCAGACCACGGTGTTGCCCATGAGCGCGGGCGCGGTGGGCAGGTTCCCGCCGATGGCGGTGAAGTTGAACGGCGTGATGGCGTAGACGAAGCCCTCGAGCGGCCGGTGGTCCATCCGGTTCCACGCCCCCGGCACCGACTCGGGCTGCTCCTGGTAGATCCGTTCAGCGAAGGCGACGTTGAACCTGAGGAAATCGATCAGCTCGCAGGCGCTGTCGATCTCGGCCTGGAAGGCGGTCTTGCTCTGCCCCAGCATGGTGGCCGCATTGACCAGCTGCCGGCGTGCTCCGGCGAGGAGGTCCGCGGCGCGGAGGAAGACCGCAGCCCGGTCCTCGAAGCGCCAGTGGGCCCAGTCGCGCTGGGCCTCGACCGCCGCCCGGACGCCCGCCTGGATCGTGGCGGTATCGGCGTGGTGGACCCGGGCGAGGACCCGCTGATGACAGTGGGGTGAGACTACGTCGTGGGTGCTGCCGCTGCGGACTTCCTGCCCGCCGACCACGACGGGGATGTCCACCTGCTGGCCCGCCTGGCTCTTGAGCGCGGCCTTGAGTGCGGCCCGCTCGGGTGAGCCCGGGGCATAGCTCAGCACCGGCTCGTTACGGGCCCGGGGGATGTTCGAGATACCGCTCATTGAGGCACCCGGATGAAGGATGCCGGAAAATAGCAGGGGTATGCTAGAAGGAGGTGTGGTAGCCCAGGCCCATCCCGCCGGTCGGCCCGGCGATGAACGAGGGCGCGCGGATGCCGAAGACCCGCCAGCGCCCGGAGGCGAACTTGGCGGAGGTGATGCCGATGGCGGCCCCGGCCGCCACGTCGCTCAGCCAGTGCCGGTTGTCGTTGATGCGGGACCAGCCGACGGCGGTAGCCGCCGCCAGCAGACCGTAGCGCGCCACCGGCTGGTGGAGCTCGTCACCCAGCGCGGTAGCGAAAGCGAAGGCCATGGCGGTGTGGCCCGACGGCCAGGACGCGTGGCCGCTGAACAGCGAAAAGTCGTCGGGATCCTGGTCGAGGAACTGATTGTCGGGGCGGCCCCGCCCGGCGACCATCTTCAGGCCGTTGGTGGCCACGCCCGCCACCGCGAGCGCGCCCGCGAGGCGGGTACCCGTCCGGATGAGACGCGGATTATGGCTCACCAGCCCCGCCGTCAGGATGCCCGCCGTGACAGTGCCGTAGACCTCCGGCTGGCCAAAATGGCGCACCGACTCGGCGAAGCGGTCGCCGGCGGAGGTCCGGTGCGCCTGCGCATCCTGCCGGACCGTGCCGTCGAGCAGCATGAGGGCCGACACCCCGCCCAGGACGGCGGCGCCCTGCCACCAATGGATCGACGTCTGCTTGGGGAACGAATCGACCGGCTCGGAGTGGAGCGACTGGGCGGAGAGCGCCGCCGGGCACGCCACGGTCAGGGCGAACAGGCAGCACAGCCCCCCGGACCGGACGGGGGAGGCGCGCAACGGGGCGATCGGCATGGCCATCCTTACACAATGGTGAATGGTGCGGGTATGGCAAATCCCGTCGGCGTATTACCTTCGGGCGTGTCGTTCTGGGAAATCCACTCGCTGAGGCTGGGCCGATGATCCGACGCGTCGGTGTGCTACTGGTGCTCCTCGCGGCGCCGTCCTGCCGCAACTACGACCTCTACTCCCGGGTGTCCTCCGCCGACGGCTCGGTGCCGGGCGACCAGTACGCTCGCTACGGCAAGGAGCAGGCCGAAGCCGTGGCGATCGGACGGCGGCTGGCCGAAGTCGGCCCTGCGGGGACCGACTCCGCCGTCTCATATGCCCGGGGGCTCCCGGACGTCGCAGACGTCGATGCCGATCCTCTCGGGCATCGCCTGACCGTGGGATTCAGGAGCGGGTGGCGGGTCGGAATCGTGCCGCTCGCCGATGGCAAGAAGCCGGCCGAGACTCCCGGACTGGGCGCCCCGGCCTCCCGGTAACTCGTCGGAAGTATAGCCGCCTCCGGAATGCCGGCCGCGACGGGGTGCGTTCAGGTCAACACCACGGTGCCCGACCGCGCCACGGCTGACCGGGTCGCGAGCGTCGCGGTCACCGAGCGGCTCGCGGCCTGCGCGCACGTGGACGGGCCGCTCCAGAGCACCTATCGCTGGCAAGGCGCGGTAGAGACCGCGACCGAGTGGAGTTGCCGGCTCAAGACGACCGTGCAGCGGCTCCCGGCCCTGGTCGCCCGGATCCGCGAGCTCCACCCCTACGACGTACCGGAAATCGTCGCCCAGGACGTCGCCGACGGCGACCCCGCATATCTCCGCTGGATCCAGGAGTCCGTCGCCATCTAAGGGGGCCTCCGTGACCGCCCTCCCGACCCCGCCCTCGCCCGAGCTGCTCTACCTCCTCGCGGGCGACGAGGAGGACCTCCTCGCCGCCGTCGAGAACCTCCGCCCCGCCGACGTGGCCGAAGCCCTGAACCAGCTGCCCGTCGCCGGGGCGGCGCGGGTGGTGGCCGCGCTTCCGTTCGAGCTGGCCGTGCAGCTGCTCGACGAGCCGGAGCTGGACCGGCGAGGCGACATCTTCGAGCTCCTCGACGAGAGCCGGGCGATCCCGCTGATCGAGGCGCTCTCCTCCGACCAGCAGGTCGACCTCTACCGCACGCTCAAGGACGCCGACCGCGCCCGCCTCTATCACGTGCTCGACGCGCCTACCCGCGAGGCGCTCAAGCTGCTCCTGGCCTTCCCGCCCACCAGCGCGGGGGGACTCATGACCACGGAGTTCGTGGGCGTCCCGGCCACCTGGACGGTCGAGCAGGTGCGCCGTCACGTGAGCGAGGTGGGGCGGGCGAAGGAGACGGTCTACGCGATCTATGTACTGAACCCGCGAGACCAGCGCCTTGTGACCGTGGTGTCGCTGCGGGAGATCATGCTGGCCGACTCCGGCCAGCGGGTGGACACCCTGGCAGTGGGACGCCGCGCGATCAGCGTCGGGCCGCTGGTGGACCGGGAGGACGTGGCCCGGCTGATCTCCAAGTACAACCTGCTCGCCATTCCGGTGCTGGACGACGCGGGCCGGGTACTCGGCATCGTGACGGTGGACGACGTGATCGACGCCCTGATCAGCGAGCTGTCGGAGGACGTGCAGAAGTTCGGCGGCATGGCCGCGGTAGACGAGCCGTACCTGCAGATCGGCCTGGGCGAGATGGTCCGCAAGCGCGCCGGCTGGCTCTCGGCGCTCTTCCTGGGCGAGATGTTCACCGCGGCCGCGATGGGCCACTTCGAGCACGAGATCGGCCGGGCGGTCGTGCTGGCCCTGTTCATCCCGCTGATCATCAGCTCGGGCGGGAATTCCGGCTCGCAGGCCACCTCGCTCATCATCCGGGCGATGGCGTTGCAGGAGGTCCGCCTGCGCGACTGGTGGCGGGTCGCGACCCGGGAGATCCTGGCCGGCCTCGCCCTCGGCGCTATCCTGGGGGCGATCGGGTTCCTGCGCATCGTGCTCTGGCAGCGGCTGGGCTGGTACGACTACGGCGCCCACGCGCTCCTCATCGCCGCCACCGTGTCGCTGTCGCTGGTCGGGGTCGTGCTGTTCGGCTCGTTCGCCGGCTCGATGCTGCCCTTCGTCCTGCGCCGGGTGGGCTTCGACCCGGCCAGCGCGTCGGCGCCGTTCGTGGCCACGCTGGTGGACGTGACCGGCCTGGTGATCTACTTCACCGTGGCGCTGCTGCTCCTGCGGGGAACGCTGCTGTAAGCCGGCTCAGGAACCCGGCGATCTCGGGCAGCGGCAGGAGCGAGGTCGCCCCGCCCCGCTCCCAGGCTGCCCGCGGCATCCCGTACACCACGCAGCTCGCCTCGCTCTCGGCGATGGTGAGTCCGCCCCCGGCCCGGATCGCCTGCATCCCCTCCGCGCCGTCCTCCCCCATGCCCGTGAGCAGGATGCCCAGAACGCGGCCCGGCCGCGCCCGCTCGGCCGACTTCATCGTCAGGTCGATGCTGGGCACGTGGCGCGCGCCGGCGGGCTCCGCCGAGAGCACCAGCGCGAGGTTGCCCGTGATCCGGAGGTGCACGCCCGCGGGAGCGATCCGCACCTTCCCCGCGGCGAGCCGCTCGCCTTCCACGGCTTCGGAGACGTCCAGCCGGCAGAGACCCCTGAGGCGGTCGGCGAAGGGCCGGGTGAATCCGACGGGCATGTGCTGCACCACCACGATCGGGAGCGGGAAGGTGACGGCGAGCGGCTCCAGCAGGCGCTGAAGCGCGGCCGGCCCGCCGGTCGAGGCGCCGATCACGCAGAGCGCGCAGTGCGCCGCGGCGGAGGGCTCGAGCGCGCCAGGAGTGCGCGCCCCGCTCGCCGGGGTGGCCCGACGGGCGCAGGCATCCATCTTCTCCACCACCTCGCGCCGCAGGCTCTCCAGATCCATCACGTTGAAGCTGGACTTGTCGATGAAGTCCACCGCGCCGGCCGACAGCGCCTCCACCGTGGCCGCCGCGCCCTGGCGGGTGTGGGCCGAGAGCATGAGCACCCGGAGCCTGGGGTTCCAGCGCAGCAGGGCGCGGAGGAGCTGCAGGCCGTCCATTCCCGGCATCGCGACGTCGAGGGTGACCAGATCGGGGTCGAGGGCCGGGATCCGCTCCAGCGCCTCCACCGCATCGGCCGCCTCGCCCACGACGTGGTACCCCGTGGCGCGATCGAGAATCCGGGTGAGGGCCCGGCGCACGAAGGCGGAGTCGTCCACCACGAACACGCGCCGGCTCATGCGGCCGCCCGCTTGCGGTACACCACGCCGCCCGCCGCCGTGACCGGCTCGAACTCGGTCACCCGGTCGAGCAGCGATTCGGAGTGCCCCAGGAGGAGGTATCCGCCCGGGCGGAGCGAGCGGCCGAAGAGCTCGATGAGGCCCGCGAAGGCCCGTTCCCCGAAATAGATCAGCATGTTGCGACAGAAGATCACGTCGTACACGGCCCAGCCGAGCGTTCCCCCGGGCGTGCGCAGGTTGGCCTCGAAGAAACGGGTCCCCTTCCGGTGCCGGTCGCGCAGCCGCCAGCGCCCGTCCGCCTCGCGGAAGTAGCGCCGCCGCACATCCTCGTCGCAGACCCGGAGCGACCCGCCCTCGTACAGCCCTTCGCGCGCCTGGGCGATGCGGTCGGGGTTGAGGTCGCAGCCGTCCACCTCCCACGCCGGCCCGGTCAGCTCGAATCCGGCGTTCTGCAGCGAGATCACGATCGAGTAGGCCTCCTCACCCGAGGAGCAGCCGGCCGAGAGGATCCGGAGCGGCCGCCGCTCGAGCTCGGACCGCCGCTCGGGCACCAGCCGGCCGGTCAGGAGCTCGAAGTGATGGGGCTCGCGGAAGAAGTAGGTCTCGTTGTTGGTGAGCCGGCCGCCGAGCTGCGCCAGCTCGGCCTCGCCGTCGGGATGGTAGCGGAGGAAGTGGTAGTACGAGCGCAGCGAGTCCAGGCGGTGGGCGCGGAGCCGGGGCTGCAGGCGCGTCTGCAGGATCTCTCCCCGGACGCCGTCGAAGGTCAGGCCGAACCGCTCCTCGATCAGATCGGTGACGAGCTTCCACTCGGCCGGCTCGACCCGGCTCATGCCGTCCGCCGCACCTGCCTCGCGGGCTCGGACCGGCCGGCCAGCTGATCGAGCGACTGCCGCGCGGTCCGCGCCACCACCGGCTCGACGTCGCGGGCCAGGGTGAGCAGCGCCTCGCGGCCGTCG
>DATCWW010000559.1:0-17782 GCA_036566145.1 Gemmatimonadales bacterium | reverse complement strand
TGGCCGAGCGAATCCGCTCGCGCGGCCAGGGCGCGCTCCGCCGCCGCCGCCGCTGCGCTGTCGCCGGCGGGGACCTGCTGGCTCCACTGGCGCTGTTCCTGGGCCAGGTCCTTGGCCTCCTGGCTCAGGTTGCTCAGGTCCCCCTCCAGCGCAGCCCGCTGGAACAGCTCGCGGCTCCGCTCCAGCGCCTCGCGCAGCTCCCGTTGTGCCTCGGCCAGACGCTCGAGGGCGTCCTTGGCCTGCTCCGGATCGAGGTCCTTGAGCGCCTGCTGCAGGGCGGCGAGGCGCTCGCGCAGCTCGGGGGTGAGCGCCCGATCGAGCTGCTCGCGGATCTCCTGCAGCTGGCGCTGCCACGCCGAATCGGTCACCCCGGCCGCGTCGGCGCTCTTGCGCAACGCTTCCAGCGACTCCTTCAGCTCCTCGGCCCGCCGGAGCAGCTCCTGCTGGTTCTGCGCGACCGCCTCGGCCCGCTTGGACTGCTCGAAGGAGAGCGATTCACCCGCGCGGTCGCCGCCGCGAGGATCGCGCGGCCGCTCCTGCGCCAGATCCTCGGTCTGGCGCTCCAGCCGCCGGCTCGCTTCGGTGACGGAGTCGATGCGCCCGGCGAGATCCTCGGTGGCGGCGCGCTGCGCCGCGCGGACCTCGCTCATGGTCGGAAGGCGGAGCACGTATTCGCGCGACCGGCCGGCCTGATGGCCCGGCGTGTTGTCTCTGGCGACCGCGAAATACCGCACGGTGTCTCCGGGCAGGAGGCCGCGCCGGGTGAGATCGAGGGTGTGGGTCAGGATGGCGCGCTCCGGCGCCTCGGGAGGGACGGCGAGCCGCTCGCGACGGGAGGAATCGACCACCCCCAGGCGACTGATGCGGTGGCTCTCGATCTCGACAGTCGTGAGGCCGTGGTCGTCCTGCGCGTCCACCACCAGGCCGACCTTGAGGCTGAGCGGCGCCACGGTGTCCGCTCCCGGCACGGGGACTTCCACGACGGGCGCGCTGTCGGCCACGAGGCGGATCGGCAGGCGAACCGTATCACCGGCCAGGGGAGCGTTGCTCGCGGTAGTGAGGACCAGGTGGAACGCGCCGCCCGCGCGCGGCACGAAGCTCCCGCCGAATCGGGTCCCGTCGGTGACCAGCGTCGCGCGATGCGACCCGGCAACCCACTCGGCGCCCGCCAGCGCCGCGGTCGCTTCGCCGTGCGTCTCGAGCCGGGTCCCGGCCGGCAGAATCAGCGTATCACCCCCGGTGGGGACCGGCTCCGCCTCCATGCCGAGGTACGCCGGATAATGCGCGGTCACGGTCAGGGAGCCGAGGAAGACCGGCAGGCGGACGCGGACCAGGATGGTGTCGGAGCCGCGTCCCCCGCTCGTCACTCGGGCGTAGAGGTCGCTCTGGAGGGCGCCGCTCCAGACCACCGCCTGGCCGAGTGTGTCGAGATGAAGTCCCAGGGCACGCCAGGCCTCGCCGGGCGCCCGCACCCAGAGCGTCGCGGTCCGCCGGCCGATCGCCTCCACCCGGAACGCCACCGAGTCTCCCCGGTCGATCGCGGCACGGTCGGCGGCGATCCGTACCGGCGCCACCGCAACGTTCCAGGCATGAACCGGATGCCAGAGAGCGGCCACAGGGGCGCGCCGCGGCCCCGCACTGGCGAGGGCCACGGTTCCCGCCAGCAGCAGGGCGGCGCCCGCGGCGGCGAGGGGGCGAAGTGGTGCGGTCAGCGGCTCGACCAAGGCTCTGCCTCGCTGCCCCAGCTCCGCCGCCTGGACTTGGTCGGCCTGGGCGTAGAGGGTTTCGCTGGTGCCGGGGGCCGGGCTTTCGAGGAGCGCAGTCAGCGAGCCCTGGCGGGTAAGTCCGGTGTCCTCCAGCCTGCGCGCCACTCGCCGGACCGAGAGCGCGCGGAGCGCTCGCCACGCGGCCACGCCGGACCCCGTGAGCGCCGCCAGGGCCAGGCCCCACGCGGTGAACACCCACCATGGCGTCTCGACGACCCCAAGCCGGACGGTCCAGGCCATGACGCCCAGCAGCAGCCCCGCCGTACCGACGGCGACGCCGGTCCAGCCGATTCCCGCGCGGAAGCGGAGCGGCCGCGAGAGCCGCGTGAGTGCCGCCCGGGTCGCGACGGCGGTCATCCGCCGTATCCCACCGCGTAGGCGAACAGGTTCACCCCCATGCGGAGCGCCGCCTCGCGCTTCTCCGGGGGGTCATGATGCACCTCGGGGTCCTCCCAGCCGTCGCCCAGATCGCTCTGGTAGGAGTAGTAGACCGCGAGTCGCCCGTCGATGAAGATCCCGAAGCCTTGCGCCGGTTTCCCGTCGTGCTTGTGGATCTTGGGAATGCCCTTGGGGAAGTCGTAGATCAGATGGTAGACGGGATGGTCCAGCGGCACCTCCACCAGCGGGCGCCCCGGCCACAATCTCGCCAGCTCGCGCCGAAGCGACGCGTCCATGCCGTAGTTATCGTCCGCATGCAGGAAGCCGCCCTGCTCGAGATACCGGCGCAGCACAGCCAGGTCGGCGTCGCTGAAGTGAACATTGCCGTGCCCGGTCATGTAGATGTACGGCAGGTTCCACAGGTCGTCATCGGCCAGGGTGACGACCCGCTCCTGCGGCGCGACTCGAAGGCGGGTCCGGGTCCGGAGCGCGGAGAGCAGGTTGGGGAGACTCGACGGGTTGGCGTACCAGTCTCCTCCCCCGCCATAGTGCAGCCGTCCGATGGTCATGAGCGCCGCCGGCGGCGGCGCCGAGGACGGCCCTTGGGCAAGGAGTGGAGGGGCCAGCAGCAACCCTGCGAGGAGCGCCAGGCGCACCATCTATGGCAACCCCGTGACTAGTCGGTAGGCGTCGTTGCGGGAGAGGCCGTGCGACTCGGTGAGGCGGCGAGCCACCTCGCGACGCGAGAGCCCTTCGGCCAGCAGCTCGACCGCATGCTCCGCGGCCTCCTCCGTCCGGTCCTCCTCGGGAGCCGGCCCGCCGGTACCCGCGACCACGACGGTGATTTCTCCGCGCGGCTCGTGCTCCGAATAATAATCCGCAAGCTCCGCCAGGGTGCCGCTCCGAAACTCCTCGTGCAGCTTGGTCAGCTCGCGGGCGACGGCAGCCCGGCGCGCCGGTCCCGCCACCCGTGCCAGGTCCTGCAGCAGCGCCCCGAGCCGGGTCGGCGCCTCGAACAGCACGACGCTCCACTCCTCCTCGGCCGCACGGGTCAGGAGCCGGGTCCGCTCTCCGCCCTTGCGGGGGAGGAATCCCAGGAAGAGATACCGGTCGGCGGGAAGCCCGGTGGCGGAGAGCGCAGTCGCGACGGCGGAGGGGCCCGGGATGGGAATGACGGCGATGCCCGCGTCGCGCGCCGCCGCCACCAGGTCCGCCCCGGGGTCGCTCACCCCGGGGGTGCCCGCATCGGACACCAGCGCGACGTCCCGGCCGTCGCGCAGGATCCCGAGCACGGTATCGAGCCGGCGCTCCCCCGAGTGGGCATGAAAGCTGAGCACGGTGGGCGAGGCCCCGAGGTGGCTCAAGAGGCCACGGGTACGACGAGTATCCTCCGCGGCCACGACGGGGATGCGGCGGAGGAGGTCGGCCGCCCGGGGGGAGAGATCCCCCAGGTTGCCGAGCGGGGTCGCGACGACGTAGAGCGTGGCGGTCATGTGCGGGCCTTCCGATATATACGCGAAAGCGGGGACGGCTGCCGCCGTCCCCGCTCGTCCGCCGTCGCGCCGCTCAGACCAGGTGCTGCTTGATCTTGCCCTCGAGGGTGGCCTTGGGAACGTTCCCGACCACCGTATCCACGTGCTTCCCACCCTTGAAGAAGAGAATGCTGGGAATCGAGCGGACGTTGAACCGCATCGCCGTGTGCGGGTTCGCGTCCACGTCCACTTTGGCGACCTTGGCCCGGCCGGCGTACTCGCCGGCGAGCTGTTCCAGCACCGGAGCCACGATCAGACACGGCCCGCACCATGACGCCCAGAAATCCACCAGGACCAGACCACCGGCCTGTTCGATCTCGCTGCTGAACGAAGCGTCGGTGACGTGAACGGTTGGGCTGTTCGTCGCGGCCATGGTGTTATTCTCCTGTGGGTTCAAACCATTCATCAGTTCGTCGGAGGACCCGCGTGGCCGAAGGCCCCCGTATCGCGCATGTCGGGATCGCCGTGCCCGACCTGGAGCAGGCGCTCCCGTTCTATCGTGAGGTGCTGGGACTCGAGCCCCACGCACCGGAAACCGCGGACGGTGCGACCATCCTGTCCCTGCCGTTCGGCGACACCGAGGTCGAGCTGCTGGCCCCGGACTCGCCCGACGGACCCATCGCCAAGTTCCTGGCCCGCCGCGGCCCGGGCATTCATCACATCTGCTACCGGGTGCCCGACCTGGACGCCGCGCTCGCCGCGTGCCGCCGAGCCGGTTATCGCTTGATCGACGACACTCCTCGGTCCGGAGCCGCCGGGCGGCGAATCGCCTTCGTCCATCCGAAGGCGACCGCCGGAATCCTGCTTGAGCTGACCGAGTAAGATAACAACCGAGGCTGGAGAAGGTTCCCGCGATCTCAGTGGCTGGCGGTGGTGTCCTGCTCGTTTCCCGGGAGGCACGGCCTGGCCGGCGTTCCTGCGGCGGCGAGGTCCACCTGATTCACCAGCCAGGAGCCGTCGGCGAGCTTGATGACGGTGAACGGCACCGTCTTGGTGCAGAGTTGTCGGCGGAGCTCGACCTGGACCTGGTGGCGGTCGGCACTGTCGGCCGCGTCGCCGGTGATCGCCGTTCCCTCGTTGCGGAGGTAGGCCTGCATTACCACGATGCGTCGCTCCCAGTCGGGCGGCTGGTTGGTTTTCGCCGCAGGACCGGCGGAGGTGCCCCACAGCATTCCCATTTTCTTCACGTTGCTGTCAGCCACCGCATCCAGGAACTGCTCGACCGCCCCTCGCGGGGAGGTGACCGGTGCGGGGGTGGTGGCCGAGGAATTGCTGCTGGACGACCCGCCACAGGCCGTCAGGGCGGCCAGGACCAGGACCGAAAACGCCACCTGCCGCACGTCGCCGCGCTGCTTGATCACAAAGTACTCACCTGGCATATGTTAGCCTGCGAAGTTAAACCGCTTACAGATCCCGGGCAATGATGCCGATCCGGCTCTACATCAATATCGACCACGTGGCCACGGTGCGTCAGGCGAGACGGACCGATGAGCCCGATCCGCTGGAGGCCGCCGCGCTCTGCGAGGCTGCCGGCGCCGACGGCATCACGGTCCATCTGCGTGAAGACCGCCGCCACATCCAGGATGACGACGTCGAGCGGCTGGCTCCGGCGGTCCGGGTGCTCAACCTGGAGCTCGCCACCAGCGCGGAGATCGTCGGGCTGGCCTGCCGGCTCCGTCCTTACCAGGCGACTCTGGTCCCCGAGCGGCGGGAGGAAGTCACCACCGAAGGCGGGCTCGACCTGAGCCGGCCCAATCCGAGGCTGCGCGAGGCGATCCGCCGGCTGGACGAGGCGGGGATCCGGGTCAGCCTCTTCATCAATCCCGAGACCGCCACGCTCGATGCGGCGAAGGACCTCGGCGTGCCGGCGGTGGAGCTCCACACCGGGCGCTATGCGCACGGCTGGCGGCAGGACGATCGCGCACTCGAGGAGCTGCACCGCGCGGCCCGGCACGCGGCCGACATGGGACTCTTCGTGCACGCGGGCCACGGCCTGACCTACCAGAACGTCACCCGGGTCGCCGCCATCGCCGAGATCGAAGAGCTCAATATCGGGCACAGTATCGTGAGCCGGGCGGTGATGGTGGGGATGCGGGCCGCGGTGGAAGAGATGGCGCGCTTGGTGAAGGGGGCGAGACCTTGATACCTTGTCTGCACCTATGAATCAGCCCCTGGGCGCCGCCGACTTCTTCGCGCTGGAAGCCGGAGAGACCCTCGACCGTCTGGACAGCCTGGTGTCCCGCGCGGACACGCCGTCCGGAGACGATCTGCTCCGCGCCAGCCGGGTGCTGCGCGGGGCCGCGCTGATGGCATCCCAGCAGCCGATCGCCCGGGCCGCGGGCGGACTCGAGGCGTTCGCGCGGGCCCTCCGCGACGGCCAGCGACAGTGGGACCCGGCGGCACGGGAACAGGTGGCGCAGGCGATCGAGGAATTCCGGCTGCTGGTGCGCCGGACCAAGGAATGGGCCGACACCGACACCGCTCGCGCGGCGAGGCTCACCCGCTCGCTCGAGACGCTGGGCGGCCTCGCACCGGCCGAAGACGATCGCCGCGACGCCCGGGGGGCCATCGACGCCGGGATCCGCGCGTTCGTCGCCCGGGAGGGCGCGCTCATCGCCAGCGCGCTCGACCGCGCCGCGCGCGCGCTCCAGGTCGCGCCCGGCGACCGGGAGCCGCTCTATGCCGTGATCCGGCGGATGCAGTCGCTCCGGGGACTGGCCGAGCTCGGGGAGCTCTCTCCCCTCCCCGAGATGCTCGACGCGGTCGAGCTCGCCATCGGCGACCTGACCCGGCTGTTCGCGCCGCCGCCGGGCGTCGAAGAAGTCATGGCCGCCGGGGCGGCCGCGCTCACCCGCATCGCACGGGACGTGGCCGACCAGGGACAACCCGACCCCGAGGCCGAGGAAGCCCGTCACTTCACCGAGCTCCTGCTCCGCGCCTTCGCGGTGGAGCGCGACGTGGTTCCGATCGAGACGCTGTTCGCCGAGGGCGACCCGGAGCCGGTGACGCCGCCCGCGACCCAGCCCCAGTTCGCCGCCCCCGCTCCGCTGGGACCGCTCGAGCTGGTGAGCCACGGGGAGCACCTCTGCCAGATTGCCGATCTCATCGCCGGCGCCCGCACCCCGGTCGAGCGGGACCTGCGGCTCTACCAGCTCCTCGGCGCGCTCCGAGCGACCGCCACCCCCGGACCGGATCCTGTCGCGGGCGCGCTCGCCGTGTTCGCGCGCTCCACCCGGGAGGCGCTCGCGGCCGGAGTCGCGGCCCAGGCCGCCGATGGACTGGCGAACGGCCTGCGCGACGCGGGCGAGCTGCTGCGCTCGGTGGTGGACGCCCAGGACCGGATGCAGGTGTCGCGACGGGTGCTCGACGTGGCCCATCGGGTGGACCTGATGCGCGGCGGCTCCGAGCCCGACGAGGACGTCGTGCCGATCGAGTCGTTGGGCTACGACGAGACCCCGGTGCCGATCGAAAGCCTGGCGCCGGACGGCGGCCTGGAGACGAGCTACCGCACCCTCGGCCGCCTGCTCCGGGAACGCGGCCCGGCCCGGCCCTCACTCCAGGCGTTCCTCGACCCGCCCGCCGGGGAAAAGGAAACCCTGGGCATCGAGGCCCTCTGCTATCGCGGGCGCGCCGCGCTGGAGCGTGCCTCCGATGTGCGGCGCGAGCTGGTGTCCGCCCTCCAGCAAGGCCGTGAGCTGGCCGCCGTCCGCCCGCTCCTCGACGAACTGCTCGACCTCCTCCCGCTCGCGCTTGGCGACAGCTGAGCTCGGTCGGCCCTCGCGGGGCCGCCAACTGCTCGCGACGCTGGTCGGGATCGCGGTCGCGGCGGCCCTGCTGGTATGGTCGCTCCGGGGTGTACACCCGGGCGAGGTGGCGCGACACATCCGGGACGCGCACCCCGCGCCGCTGGTCCTTGCCGTGATCGTCGCCACGCTCACCTTTCCCATCCGCATGGTGCGCTGGCGCCTCCTGCTGCGGGACGAGTCGGGCGGCCCCCTGCCCGCGGCCGCGCTCTGGCACGCCGTCGCCATCGGGTTCATGGCCAACAACATTCTGCCCTTCCGGGCGGGGGAGCTGGTCCGGGTTTTCGCCGCCACCCGGCTCTCGGGCGCCCGGTTCAGCGCCACGATCTCGTCGGTCGCGGTGGAGCGCATCTTCGATGGCCTGACGGTGGTGGGCTTGCTCGTGGTGGGCCTGCTCGCGTCCGATCTGCCCACGGGAGTCTCGGTGGGCGGGGTGACCGTCGCGCGGGCGGCGCAGGCGGCCGGCATCCTGTCCCTCGTGGCGCTGGTCGGAGCGGTGCTGGTCGTCGCCTTCCCGCTCGCCGCCGAGCGGATGGTGCGTCGGGTGCTGCCCGCCGGCCGGCTGGCCGATCGCCTGGTGGCATTGATCGAGGGCATCCGCCACGGGCTCTCGGTGCTGCGCTCCCCCTTGCTCCTGGCGGGCGTGATCGTGTGGTCGCTGGTCCTCTGGCTCACCAACGCCTTCGCGTTCCAGGCGGGGTTCGCCGCCTTCGATATTCCGGTCGGCTTCGCCGGCGCCCTGCTGCTGCAGGGAATCCTGGTCTTCGGAATCTCGGTGCAGCTCACCCCGGGCTTCGTCGGCCAGTTCGAGGCGGCGATCGTCGCCGCCCTCGCGCTCTTCGGCGTCTCCAACGAGCTCGCCTCGTCGTACGCGATCACGTTCCACGGCACCACCTTCCTCCCCATCATCCTGCTCGGCGCCTGGTCGCTGGCCCGGACCCCGGTGGCACTCAGCGACCTGCGGGGTCGTCCCGAGTCGTGAGCGTCCCCGCGGTCGAGGTCGCCGCCCACGCCAAGGCGAACCTGTTCCTCCGGGTGCTGGGGCGCGAGGCGGACGGATATCACGCGATCGAGACGCTGTTCTGCCGGCTGGATCTGGCGGACACGCTGCGGGCCGAGCGGCGGGAGGGACAGGGCGTCACGATCGACGTGAGCGGCGCCGAGGTGGGCCCGCCGGAGACCAACCTGGCGGTGCGCGCCGCCCGGATGGTGCTCGATGCGCTCCAGCATCGGTTCGCCGTTCACCTCACCCTGACGAAGCGGATTCCGATCGGGGCCGGCCTGGGCGGCGGCTCGGCCGATGCAGCCGCTGCTCTGCTGGCGGTCAATCGGCTGGCGGCCGACGCGGTGCCGCGGCACGAGCTGCTCCAGTTCGCCGCGCGCCTCGGAAGCGACGTGCCCTTCTGCCTCAGCGGGGCTCCGCTCGCGTTGGGATGGGGACGGGGCGAGCGCCTGCTTCGCCTCCCCGCCCTGCCGGCGGCGCCGGGGCTCGTCGTCGCGCCACCGATCCCGATCGCGACGGTGGAGGCGTATCGCTGGGTGGACGCCGCACGGGAATCAGCGGGCCGGCGCGGAGCACTGGCGCTCGACCTCGACGCCCTTTCCCGATGGGGCGACATCGCCCGGATGGCCGGAAACGACTTCGAGTCGCCGGTCTTCGCGCGTCACCCCGGGATCCGCTCGGCGTTCGAGGCGCTGGTGGCCACCCATCCCGTGGTGTGCCGGATGACCGGCTCGGGGTCGTCCCTGCTGGCGATCTATCGCCACGCCGGCGACCGGGAGGATGCGCGCATGCGGCTCGGCCGCAAGCACGGCTCGGTCGTGCCGGTCGAAACCCTGTCCGCCCTCGCTGCTATTTGACCAGGACGATCGCCCCGACCGAAGGCACCTGCTGCGCGTTCAGCAGAAAGAGCATGTAGTGCCCCGGCGGCGTCCGGTTCCGACTGGCGGGGAGCGCCGCCTTGATTTGCGTCGCGGTCCGGCTGAACGACAACTGCTGGAATCGCTGACCCATGTCGAACGCGTGGGTCGCCGCGCCCAGGCGGATCAGCGTGACCCGCGTGATCGCCGTCGGATCCGGAGTGGACACCTTGGCGTAGGTCCCGTAGTGCAGCTCCGCCGGCGCGGCGGTGATCACGGGGCGCGGCCCGTGGAACAGATAGGGCGGTGAAAAGATCTCCGCGTTCCGCTCGTCGACCTGGTTGGACGCGTCGCCGCTCCCGCTGTGCAGCACGCGTCCGTCGGGAAGCAGGATGGACGTGGCGTGGTAGCCGCGGCTCACGACGTTGGAGGCGAGCGTGGTCCACTGCCCGGTCGAGGGATTCCAGACCTCGGCGGCGTGGGCCGCCTGGGTCAGGTCGTTGCCGGTCGTGCCGCCGGTGCCGCCGGTCGCGAGCACCTCGCCGGTGGGCAGCACCGTCAGGTTGAGGTGGCGCCGGGCGTACGCCATCGAACCGGTCCACTGCCAGGAGGGCGGTGCCTTGGTGAGGTCGATGATCTCCGCGGTGTTGGTGACGAATCCGCCCCCGGCATAGAGGATCTTGCCGAATTCGTACATCACCGCCGACCCATAGCTGCGGTCGGCGAATCGGCGGGCGAAGTTCCCGCTCCACGCGCCCGTGCCGGCCGTGCTCAGGTACCGGCTGGGGCCGACCGCTTCCTCGCCCGCCATGAAATACTTCCCGTTCGGCGCCAGGAACATGCGCGGGTAGTAGGGGATGACCTTGCTGGCGGTGGTCAGGCTGCGAATCGTGCCGTTCGACCAGACCTCCGGGAGGTTCGCGACTTTGCCGACTTCATCCACACCCGCCACGATCACCATCTCGCCGTTGGGTCCGCTGGTGACGGTGGGATACCAGCGGCCGCGCTGCATCTTCACCGATTGGGACCAGGTGCCGCCCGGCTCGAAGATGGTGATGTTCGGCAGCCCATGGTCGTCCGAGATGTGCCCGCCCGCGGCCAGGAGGCGACCGTCGGCGGTCAGGGCGTGACCGGCGCAGAAAAGCAGGACGGGACTCGGCACGGGCGTGAAAAGGCCGGTCGCCGGGTCCCATACCTGCGGCACCCCGTAGTGGCCCCAGGACAGCACCTTGCCGCTGGGGAGCAGCATCAGGTGCAGGGCCACGACGGGCCAGTCGAACGGCGCCGTCCACTGCCCGGCGTCCTCGGGGGCGGACGTACTGAGCAGCGAGGGCGCCGGCGTCGCCGGGGTGCAGGGAACGCCGCCGTTGGCCCGAGCCCGCAACGGACGACCCTCGAAGAACAGCTCGACCACTCCCCGCGAGCGCACCTCGAGCATCGCGACGCTGAAGGCCGGGTCCTCATCCGGCGCCGCCGCGAGCTCGACCTGGCCCTCTTCGGCGCTGCCCCGGACCCGATAATGCACCGAGACCGGCACGTCGTGCGCGTTGGTGACGACGAAGCGGTTGCCGCAGACGTAGTTCAACCGGATCGGCTGACCGAAGTCCGACTCGAGGTCGGCACCGGGCGGGAACGGGGCGACGGGTGCGCCGCCTTCGTCTGGCGCCTCCCGGCAGGCCGGCGCCAACAGCGCGGCCAGCAGCGGAAGCACTCGCAAGGGAGCGGACGCGACACGAGGACGCCACATATGGCACCTCGATCCCGAATCTCGGGATATGAAGGGTGGAGCGCGGGGGGTTCGGCGGCTAGCCGCCGGGAGAGAGAGTACGGTACAGCGGAAACGTCGTCAAGCAGCGGCCGCGGCGGTCTCAGCCGTGCGGCCACCCGGCTACCCGGTGTAATTTGGTGTCTCTGGCCCTTCGTCCAATGGCAGGACAGCGGACTTTGGATCCGTTAATGGAGGTTCGAATCCTCCAGGGCCAACTCGACGTGGGGATTCATGGTCCAGCTTCGCGGTCCAGTTTGGCAGCGTTATCGCCATCATCAGCGGCCTCTTCCCTGGCCTTCCCATCTTGCACCTGGATGACGTGTCCCAGCCCATGGGCGAGCCCCATAGCGGCCCTATCCTGTACCAGTCGTTCGGGTTGGACAACCTGTCCCGGGCCGTGCGGGACCTCCTGGCCGAGCGGACCCATGCACCGGCTCGAGAGCATCCCCTCCGACCGCAGGGCGCCGGCATGTGAGTGTCACCGTTTCCATCCATCCAGCGACAGGCCGATCAGTCGCTCCAGGTTCTGATTCCTCTCGCGAAAATATTCGACCAGAAAGCGCCGATCCTCATCGCTCATCGCCGGCAGGCGGCCGGAGCCGGCCTTGACCCGCTGGACCCGTGCCTTGATTCCCCCGGGAAGGGCGGACTTGAGCACGGCCCGAAGTCCGGGAAAGGCGATCTCGATCCTGTTGACCTGGCGGCCGACCCAGCCGACCTGGTAGCTCTGGTTTTGCGCCGAGTCCAGGGTGATCGAATCGGCCCCGGGCAACCCCAGGAAGGTCAGGCAATCGTTCACGACCTCCTGGGGACTGTCCTTCATCCGCTCGAAGAGAACGAAACGGAAAGACGACAGCGGAAAGTACTCCAGCCAGCGCAGGAGCTGCCCGTGGTAGTCGCTCACATCGAGGTAGAAGGGATTGCGCCGCACGGCAGCCCCGAACGTTTCGTTCCTGACGCCCATCCGCACATCGTGCCAGTAGCCCGAGTAGGTCCGGTCCACCGGATCTCGTAAGAGGTAGATGAACCTGGCGTCCGGCCGGACCGAATGGACCTTGGCCGGAATCCCCTCGTACACCTGGGGATCTCGCTGCTGCCATCCTTCAGTCAAGGGAGCCATCGCATAACTGGTGGACGCGTCCATGCAGAGCGGAACCGATGCGTCGGGGTATTGCTTGCGGTACCAGTCCAGGCCTTTCCGCCAGTTGTCACTGAAGAAATGCGGCTCCTTCGCCTGGCCGATCGTGAGGCGGGGATGCTGATCCAGCAGATACGCCAGGGTCGTCGTCCCGGCCTTCTGCGCCCCAATCAGATAGCTCTCCGGGGGAAAAGACATCCCTCGTTCTCCACCGCTAAGGTGTCTGCTCACGCGAGTCCAGGTCGCCGACGCCCCGGATGATTCCCGCCACCACGAAGCACTGGCCCAGGGCGATGAGCGGGAAGTACTTCAGCAGCGGACGGACGGCGCCCACCGCGACGTTCTTCGTCACGATCCGGCCCAGCGCCATGGTGACGTAGGCCGGGGCGAGCAGGACGGCCCCCGCCGACGTGGAGGGGTACCATCGGCCGAACGGCACCGCGGCACGGTGCTTCAGCCGGAACCGGCAGCCGTACCGGCCGATCTTGTACTGGTATCGCAGATAGCTGGCGACCGACGTGCGCGGGTGGCGGTGCTCCGACACGGCCCGCGGCTCGAAGACGACGCGCCATCCGGCCTGGCGGGCCCGGACGCAGAGGTCGAAGTCCTCGGCGATCCTCAGCGCCGGATCGTACGTGCCGACCTGTTCGATGACCGCGCGGCGGACCAGCATGTTGGCGCCCACCACGTAGGGCACGTCGGTTGGCCGCGCCGCCGGATCGACCAGATAGCGATTCGAGAAATCGAAGGCGGCCGCGGCGTAGGTCACCGTGCGCGGGTTCTGGGGGTTCGGTCCGCCGACGATCCCGATGGCGGGATCCGTCGAGAGCGCGGCACACAGGATCGCCAGGCAGTCGGGCCTGGGCACACAGTCGGCGTCGACGATCCAGAAGCAGTCCGTTCTCACCTTCCCGAGGGCGAGGTTGCGGGCTTCGGCCGGCCCGACGTTCCTGGCCAGCGCGATGAGCTCGATTCTCGGATCGCGCCGCCCGCGGACCAGCTCGACGGTCCCGTCGGTGCTCGCATCGTCGATGACCAGGATCGACCCCACCGGGTGTGACTGGGCGACGATGGCGTCCAGGCAGGCGACGATGGTCGGAGCGCCGTTGTGCACGGCGACGATGGCGGTGACGCTCACGGCAGCCTGGCTCACGTGGGCACCCCCGCGGCCGTCCCCGGCTCCAGGGCGCCCGCCGTCGACTCCTTGCCCAGCAGCGTGGTGGCCAGCGCGCCGGAGACGGCCCCGCGGCAGACCCACGCCGCCGTAACGCCGTACATCAGGCCGAGCAGTCCCCACCGGGCACCCAGCCAGCCCAGCGCCACCCCGATGCCCGCGCAGACCCAGCTCACCCAATTGAGCATCGCCAGCTGGCGGGGGCTCGCGAGCGCCCAGACCATGGTGGTCGCGATCGCGTCCGCCAGCTTCGCGACTCCACTCATCAGCGCCGCGACCATCAGCCCCGTCGAGAGCTCGTACTTGCCGGCCAGCAGCCGGTCGGCGATCCACGGTGCGGCCGACAGCAGGATCATGCCGCCGGCGCCCCCGATCAGTGCGACCGCCAGCGCCTCGTGCCGGACCAGCTTCCACCGCGCCTGCGGCGAGCTCGCCGCGCGGAGCCGCGGCAGCAGGGTGTAGCCGGCGCCCATCTGCAGCATCCGAAAGGGAGAGCCGACCAGGGTGGCCACCACCGCGAATCGGGCCAGATCCTCGAGCGACAGCAGCCTCGGTGCCAGCAGGCGCTCCAGCTGCATGAGGAGCAAGGCCGCCGCGGTGATCCCGAGCAGGCTCAGTCCCTCCCACAGTGAGTGCCCCTCCCCCGATCCCTCCGCGCGCCGGCGTCCCAGTATGCCCCACCCCACCAGCGACAGGAGCACGTACTGTCCCGCCACCAGCGCCCCCAGCAGCCAGAGCGGGGCTCCGCCGACGATCACGGCGGCCGCTCCCATCGCGAGCAGGACGAGGGCGAAGCTCTGGGAGAGGCCGAGGGCGGCGGCGAACCGGAGCCGGCTCTGGAAGACGGCCGACGCCACCAGGGTGCAGCCGCCGGCCACGATGCTCACGAACAGCGCGGCCACCAGCGCGGCCTCCAGCCCGTACACCACCCACGCGACCGCGGCGATGGCCGCGCCGACGATGGCCGACGTCAGCAGCAGGCGAGCGGGCGAGACCGCGCGTGTGGGGTGCCGGTTGACCTGGCCTTGCAGCCCGATCGGGGCCAGGGAGGCGCCCATCTGCACCAGTGCCAGAAAGAGGGTGAACACGCCGAACGCCGTGGGTGGCAGCGCGCGCGCCAGGAGCAGGTTGCCCAGCGCGAAGCCGACGCCGCCGAGGCCGAAGCCCACGGCTGCTCGAAGGGCGGTCGATTTCTGAAGCAGGCGAAGCGACGGAATCACTGCAGATGCCTTGGGAGAAGAGACCATCTATTCACGAACGAGAACGGAGGAGGGATCCGGCTCGGTCGAGCGCCGGCCGGCGAACATCTCCTGCAGGATCCGCTCCGCGGCCCGCTCCCAGGTCCGCGCGGGGGCGCTCTGGAGGCAATGCTCCGAAGCCCGGCGCAGCCGCTCGGGGGACCCGAGCAGATCGATGATGGTGGCGGCGATTGCCCGGGGATCGCGGGGATCGACCAGCCAGCCGGTCCGCCCCTCCTCGACCGCTTCGGGGATGCCGCCGCTCCGCCCGCCGACGGAGGGGAGCCCGCAGGCGGCAGCCTCCAGGAACACGAGGCCGAAGCCCTCCACGTCGGGCGGCTCCTCCCGCGTGAGGAGCACGAACAGATCGGCCAGGTTGTACAAGCTCACGATCTCCGCGACCGTCCTGCGCCCCAGGAAGCAGACCCGATCCTGCAGGCCCAGCCGAGCGGCGAGCCGCTGCAAACGCGGAAGGTCGGGCCCCTCGCCGACGACCAGATACTTCACGTTCGGCACGGCCTGCGCGATCCCCGGGAGCGCCTCCAGCATGCGATCCACGCCCTTGTAGGGATACAGGCGGGTCACCGTCAGGAGCAGTCGCTCGCCGTGCGGCCGGTACCGCGCCGCCTCGGCCGGGCTCACCGCCGTCCGCTTGAAGATCGCCGGGTTCACCCCGTTGTGGACGACGACCAGACGACCCTCGTCGGCGCCGGTCTCCTCGAGCACGGCCCGGCCGGTGAAGGCACTCACCGGAAAGACCTTGTTCGCCTCACGGAAGACGCGCCGCTTGAGCCCGCGGGCCAGCACCGTGCGGACGCTGTTTCGGAGGGTCGCGAAGTCCTTGAACACCTCGGTGCCGTGGGCGGAGACGAAATACGGGATCGGCGCGCCGCCCAGCGCCCACCGGCACGCCGCGCCGTCCGGCAGCCACATGGGACAGAGGATGGCATCGGGCGGCTCGCGGCGGATCACCTCCCGCAAGGTGCGGGCGAAGAGCGGCGTGGCGAATACCGCGCTGTAGGGGACGCGGATCCGGGTGACGGCGTAGGGCAAGTCGCGGTCGAAATCCTCCATCCCGGGAAGCTTCCGGCTGACCACGTGGACCCGGGCCCGGCGGCTGAACTGCACCGCCAGCTCATGGACGTAGTTGGCCACTCCTCCCAGCAGAGGCTTGAAATCGTAGGCGGGAATGAGAATGCGCGGGAGCGTCATGGACGGGTCATCGGCCGCGCCGGACCGAGAAAATGGAGCAGGGTAACATAGCACGCCGCCGCCCGCGAGCGCTCCACTGCCCGCGGACGGCGCGATAGAGGATGCCGTGCTACTCGACCGGGTCGGCAGTCACCGTGATGACCAGGTCGTTGAAGTCGGGCTCACCCGCGCCGGCGACACCGTCGTCGAACGTCAGGGTCCACTGCGGGAAGCTGCCGCTCACGTGCAGGGCCGGCGCCAGCGACTGGTTCAGGGCGCCGGAGATGACTTGCGCCTTGAGATGCGTCCCCGCCGCGAAGACGGCGCCGTTGTTGAGCGCGAACGGACCGGTGTTGGGCGTGTAGCACCCGTCGGTGAACAGCGTCTCGGGCACCGGCGCGGTCATCTCGAAGGTGTTCCCGTGCGCCTGGCACGAGCGGCTTTCCAGATTGACGGTGACGTGGGAGTCCTGGTCCAGCACGAGGTCGCAGGAGACGAACTGCCCGGTGCCGGGCGCGTCCTCGCACTTGAGCGTCGCCGCCGGCGACACGGTGATCTCCACCGTCTTCGAGCTCGCCTTCCCGTCGTT
The DNA here is from genome assembly GCA_036566145.1 of Gemmatimonadales bacterium. Classification (GTDB taxonomy): domain Bacteria; phylum Gemmatimonadota; class Gemmatimonadetes; order Gemmatimonadales; family GWC2-71-9; genus CAVVWJ01. The sequence goes on along the minus strand of DATCWW010000559.1, from coordinate 1,345 downwards.
GTCGGTCACCGTGAGCGTCACCGGAAAAATGGTGCGCTCGGCGATGTCGTAGCTGTGGCCCGGGCTCGCGTCGGCGCTGGTGGCGCCGTCGCCGAACTCCCACGCCCAGGCGACGACAGTGCCGTCGGCGTCCGTGCTCAGGTCCTCGAAGGTGCAGTCCAGCGACGAGCAGGTGACCGAGAAGTCGGCCGTGGGCGCGCCGGTGGCCGGCAGGGTCACGGTGACGGTCTTGGTGCGCGAGCCCTGAAGATCCTTGTCGTCGGTGACGGTCAGCTCGACGCTGAACTCGCCGCCGCCGGCGAAGGCGTGGGTCGGGTTCCGGGTGCTGGACCCGTTACCGTCGCCGAACTGCCAGGCGAACTTGGTCACCTGACCGTCGTCGGTGCTCAGGTCGGTGAAGTCGCACTGCAGCCCGCTGCAGGCACTGCTGAAGTCGGCCGTGGGCGCGACGTCGTCGCCGCCGCCCGGATCACTCGGGCCGTCTTTCCCGCACCCCAGGGCAGCGCTGAGCACCACCGGGGCACACCACAGGTACAGCGATCGAATCGGTCGCATAGCTCCTACTCAGCGTTATGGGGAAACGGGAGATGGATGCGGCCCCTGCCTGCCCCGGCCGCGGGGGGTCCCGCCGGCGGCGAATCGCCGGCGGGGTAATCCTCTGCTATCCTGCTCGCCGCTTACGGCGCGGCGGTCGCGTGCACCGCAAGCACCAGATCGTTGAAGTCGGGCTCGCCCGGCCGGCCGGTGTTGCCGCCATCGTCGATGCTCAGCGTCCAGTCGGGGTAGGTCCCCTCGAGCCGGATCTGCGGCGGGACTCGCTCCGGATCCCCTGGCTGGCCGACGCCCTGGGTGAACTTGAACGTCAGCTGAGTGCCGGCGTCGAAAGGCTGATCACTGTTGATGTGGAACTCGGTGCCGACCGTTTCCGAGCACCCATCGCTGAATACCGTCTCGGTGATCGGCGAGGTGATGTCCAACTCATTCCCGGTGAACCCGCAATCCGAGCTGGTCAGGGTGAAGACCAGGGTGGACTTGTCGGTGATGCCGAGCGTGCAGTCAATGTCCTCCGTGCCGCTGGTGCAGCCGGCCGGCGGCGTGACCGTGAAGGTCTCGTCGTGGCTACCGCTGTTGTCACTGGCGTCCGTGACCGTCAGCGACGCGGTGTATTCGGTCACGACCGTGGCCGCGTACGTATGCGTCGGGTTCTCGTCCGTCGACGTGTTGCCGTCGCCGAAGTCCCAGGCGAAGGTGAGTCCGGTCGCCGGGGTGCTCGTGTTGGTGAAGGTGCAGTCGAGGCCCGTGCACGCCACGGTGAAGTCGGCCGTGGGGCCGGCGGGATTCGCGG
>DATCWW010000544.1:0-8516 GCA_036566145.1 Gemmatimonadales bacterium | reverse complement strand
TTCTACGGCTCGAAGCCGGTGTTCGTGCTCAGCCGCACCCTCCGGAAGCTCGAGCCGCCCGAAGGCGCGGTGTGCGAGCTGGTAACGGGGACGCCGAGGGAGGTATACGACATGCTGGAGCGGCGCGGCTTCCAGCATGTGTACGTGGACGGAGGTGTCACCGTTCAGGGCTTCCTGGAGGCCGGGCTGATCCACCGCGTGGTAGTCTCCCGGCTCCCGGTCCTTATCGGCACCGGGATTCCGCTCTTCGGCCCGCTGAGCCGGGACGTCCGGCTCGAGCACGTCGCGACCCGAACCTTCCCCAGCGGCCTGGTGCAGAGCGAGTACCGGGTCATTCCCTGAAGTCCGTCGTCGGCTCTCAGCCGCCGGCGCCGGCCAGTCGCTGGAACCGCGGGTTCTTCCGCAGCGGATCGAAGTTGGGATCGACCCGGAGCCACCCGGGCGAGACGTAGAACGGCATCCGGAGCAGCGGCTCGAGCTGGTCCACCGCCTTGTCCGTCTCGCCGAGAATCGCGTAGATCCGCACCAGCTGGAGCTGGTTGTAGGGGCCCCCGTAGGCGTCCTTGGTGATCGGGAGGATCGCCAGCCCCCGCTGCCCCTCGCGAACCGCCTCGTCCTTCCGTCCCATGTAGGCCAGCGCCACCCCGAGGAGCATGTGGGTCTGCGAATCGTCCGGCGCATTCGCCAGCGCGCCCTCGAAGGCCTGCCGGGCGCTGTCGGCATAGGCCCGGGCGCGAGCCTGGTCGCCCCGAAGCGCGTAGGCGCCGGCGCGGGAGATGCCCCAGGCGCCGCGGTTGTCGTCGAAGGGCCGTGGGGTGAGCCGGAGCAGCAGGTCCTGCTGGGCGTCGGGCAGGGCCCAGTACAGATCCCAGAAGTTGGCGAAGTACGCCACCAGGGTGGTGGGCTCGACCGCGTGGCTGGCGCTGATCAGTGCCCGCGCCGCGTCGAGGTGCCCCTGCGCCAGCTCCACCATGACGGCGTTCTGCAGGAGGCTCAGGTCGTTCGGCGCGAGCGCGAGGCCGCGCTCATTGGCCTCGCGCGCCTCGGGATAGCGCCGGAGCCACAGGAGGGCCCGCCCCAGGCGCCGCTGGGCCAAGGGGGAGCGCGGGTCGAGCGCCACCGACTGCCGGAAGCGCGCCAGCGCCGAGTCCGGGCGCCCCACGCTCTGTTCCGCGATGGCCCGCGAGATCACCAGGTCGGCGTTGGTCGGCGCCAGCTTGAGTCCGGTCGAGTACTGCTCGATCGCCTGTCGGAAGTCGAGCGTCACGTAGTTGTGGTAGTCGCCCATGGCGAGGTGGGTCTCGACCGCATCGGGCGCGAGCGCCGCCGCCCGCCGCGCCGCGCCAAGCGCGGCGGGGGCGTCTCCGGTGCTGCCGTTGTAGTACAGGATCGCGTGCGCCCGGGCGAGCTGGGCCCAGGCTCCCACGAATCCGGAATCGAGCGCCACCGCCTGCTCGTAGTAGGTGATCGCGGCACGCAGACGAGACGGGTCGCCGATTCGCAGGCGATCGGAGACCTCCTCGCCCTTGAGGAACGCGTCGTACGCGCCGAGGTCGGCGGTCGGCTTCCGGGTCAAGGCCTGTCGCTCGGTCGTGCCCAGGGCCACGTCGAGCGCCTGGGCCACCTTGCCCGCGATGTCCGCCTGCACCTGGAACACGTCGGTGATGGTGGCGTCGAAGGGCTGCTGCCACTTGGCGGCGCCGCTCGAGGCCTGGATCAGCTCGGGGCTCACCTGCACCCGGCTGGTGCCGTCGGGGCTCTTCTCCCAGCGCACCTTGCCGACCAACAGGTAGTCCACTCCCAGGTCGCGCGCGATCTGCTGGGGAGACTTGGTGCTTCGCTTGTACTCCGCCGAGCTGTTGGAGGCGGTCACCTGGAGGCCGGCGAGCGAGGTGAGCTTACCGCGCACCGCGTCGGTGACGCCGTCGGCGAAGTACTCGTCGTCCGGGCGTCCCAGGTTCTCGAAGGGGAGCACGGCCAGCGTCTTTACTCCCTCCGTCTCCGGCTCGGCGCCGTGCCGCCGGAGCCAGCCGAAGAGGACGCCGAGGCCGAGCACGAAACCGAGGACGAGGATGACGGCGGAACGGCGGTAGGTCGGAAGGGCGGTAGGTCGGAAGGGCGGTACGGCGGTACGTGTTGCCGCGTCGGCAGGCGCATCCGAGGACGGGGCTGACACATCTACCGCCGTACCGCCGTACCGCCGTCCCGCCGTTTCTTCCAGCGCCCGGGCGAACTCGGCGGCGGAGGCGAACCGATCGGCCGGCACCGGCGCGAGCGCCTTCCGGATCGCATCGTCCGTCGCCTCGGGGACGTTGGACCGGAGGGCGCGGATGCTGGGCGGCGGCTCGGTCAGCCGCTTGACGATGAGCGCCTGCGTGGTGGCCCCGGTGTAGGGCGCCTCACCCGCCAGCATCTCGTACAGCACCGCCGCGAGGCTGTAGACGTCGGTGCGGGCGTCGAGCCCCTTGTCCCCCGCGGCCTGCTCCGGGCTCATGTAGGCCGGGGTGCCGATGGCGAGCCCGGTCTCGGTCAGGCGGTCATCCCCCACGGTGCCGAGCGCGCGGGCGATGCCGAAGTCCGCCACCAGGGTATTGCCGTCGCGGGTGAGCAGGAGGTTCTCCGGCTTGATGTCGCGGTGGATCACACCCTGATCGTGGGCGTACTGCAGTGCCTGAGCCGCCTCGCGGGCGATGCGGAGCCCGTCGTCTACCGGGAGCTGGCGCTCGCGGCGGAGCCGTTCCCGGAGGCTCTCGCCCTCGACGTAGGGCATAGTGAACCAGAGCCGGCCCGCCGCATCGCCGCTGTCGAGCACCGTCAGGACATGGGGGTGCTGCAGCCGGGCGGCAAGCTTGATCTCCCGCTGGAAGCGCTCGGGGCCCAGCGTCTCGGCCAGGTGGGGATGGAGCACCTTGAGCGCGACCGGCCGGTCGTGCTTGAGGTCGCGGGCGAGGAAGACCGTGGCCATGCCCCCGCGGCCGAGCTCGCGCTCGATGGCGTAGCGGTCGGCCAGGGCGGCCGCGAGGTCGGCGCGGGGATCGCCGCTCACGTCGTCCCCTCCAGCAGGCGCTGGAACCTTGGGTTCGAGCGCAGCGGATCGAAGGTCGGGTCGATCCGGAGCCACCCGCGCGAGAGGAGATAGGGGATCCGGAGCAGCGGCTCGAGCTCCTCGATGGCCCGCTCGGGCTCTCCGGTCAGGATGTAGATGCGCGCCAGCTGGTGCCGGAGGTAGGGGCCGGTGAAGCCGTTGGCCGAAACCGGCATGAGCTCGACGGCCCGCCGCCCCTCGCGGATCGCCTGGTCCTTTCGCCCCAGGTAGGCGAGCGCGGTTCCCCAGAGCACGTGGAGCTGCGCATCGTTGGGCGTGCCTTTGAGCTGCTCCTCGAAGCTCATGCTCGCCGAGTCCGCGTAGGCCCGGGCGAGCGCCGCGTGGCCGGCCAGCGCATGCGCGCTGGCGAGGGCCAGTCCCCAGGCTCCGCGATCGCCGTCGAAGTAGCCCGGCCCGAGCCGGAACAGCAGCGCGCGTTGCGCGTCGTCGAGCACCCAGAACAGGTCGTAGTAGGTCGCTGCGTAGGCGACCATTACCGGGGCTTCGATCTGTCGGGTGGCGCGGGTCAGTACCTCGCGCGCGCCGGGCAGGTCCCCCCGGGCCACCCGGATCATGGTCAGCGTCTCGTTCACCGACGGGTCGGTCTCGGCCAGGGCCAGCGCCCGCCGGCCGGCCGCCTCGGCCTCGTCGTAGCGCCGGAGGAAGAGCAGGCCGCGGCTGAGCCGGAAGGCGGTCGGGAACGAGCGCGGGTCCAGCGCCTGGGCCCGGGCGAAGAGCCGGGTGGCCTCGTCCCAGTGCCCCAGGCCCTGCTGGCTGAGCGCCGCGGCGACGAGGAGGTTCACGTCGGTCGGGGCGATGCGCTGGCCTAAAGTCGCTTGTTCCAGGGCGGCGCGGAGGTTGTTGGTGACGTTGCGGTAGTACTCCGCCATCGCGACGTAACTTTCGGGGCGGTCGGGGGCGAGCTGCCGGGCGCGCTGGGCCGACACCAGGGCGGCTCGGGCGGTGGCCGTATCGGGCGTGCTGTTGGAATACAGCAGCGAGTAGGCGAGCCCGCGCTGGGCCCAGGCGATGGCGAATCCCGAATCGAGCGCGATCGCCTGCTCGAAGTAGAGCGCCGCCCGCCGGAGACTCGCCGGCTCGGTCGCCGTCCCCGCGCGCATGGCCTCCCACCCCTTGAGGTAGGCGTCGTAGGCGGCCACGTCCGCCGTCGGCCGCTCGGCCAGCGTCTCGCGCTCGTTCGACCCGAGGGCCACGTCGAGCGCCTGCGCCACCCGCCCGGCGATGTCGGCCTGCACCTGGAAGACGTCGGTGATCCGGGCGTCGAACGGCTCCTGCCACTCGGTCGAGCCGCTCGCGATCCGGATCAGCTCGGGGCTCACCCGCACCCGGCTTCCCTCGCCGCCGGCGCCCTTCTCCCAGCGCACCTTGCCGACCAGCAGGTAGTCCACGCCCAGCTCGCGGGCGATCGTAGCCAGGTCCTTGGTGCTCTTCTTGTACTCGGCGGCGCTGCGGCTGGCGGTGACCTGCAGGGAGCTGAGCGACGCGAGCTTGCCCCGGATCTCGTCGGTGACCCCGTCGGCGAAGTACTCGTCGTCGGGCCCGCCCAGGTTCTCGAACGGGAGCACGGCCACCCGCTTGGCCCCGCCGGCAGTGCCCGCGTCGTCAGGGTGGCTCCGCCGCCAGGCGAAGAGGGCGCCGACCCCGATGAGGAGGCCGAGAACCAGGGCGAGGGCGGCGATGGGGACGCGGGAGCGGGGGCGCAGTGGCGCAGGGGGCGCAGTGGTCGCAGGGCTCACATCCCGGGCGGTCGTCACGGCGGTTGCGAGCGGAGTGGCGCGGGTCGGCGTGGTCTGGAGCGCGTGGACCAGCTCCGCCATGGTGTCGAACCGGTCGGCAGCGACAGGGGCCAGCGCCTTGCGGATCGCCTCGTCCACCTGCCCCGGCACGTTGGGCCGCACCGCGCGCACGCTCGGCGCAGGCTCGGTGAGGCGCTTGGCCGCGATCGCCTGGGCGGTGGCACCGGTCCAGGGCGCCTCGCCGGAGAGCATCTCGTAGAGCACGGCCGCCAGGGAGTACTGGTCGGTCCGGGCGTCGAGCGACTTGTCGCCCGCGGCCTGCTCCGGGCTCATGTAGGCCGGCGTGCCGATCGCGAGCCCGGTCTGGGTCAGCCCGTCGTCGCCGCCGAGCGCCCGGGCGATGCCGAAGTCGGCCACGAGAGTGGAGCCGTCCCGGGTGAGCAAGATGTTCTCCGGCTTGATGTCGCGGTGCGCCACGCCGTGCTGGTGGGCGTACTCCAGGCCGCGGGCCGCCTCGACCGCGATCCGGAGGGCGGCGTCCACCGGGAGCTGACGCTCCCGACGGAGCCGGTCGCGCAGGCTCTCGCCCTCGACATACGGCATGGTGAACCAGAGCCGGCCGCCGGTCTCACCCGAGTCGAGGACGGTGAGGATGTGGGGGTGCTGCAGCCGGGCGGCAAGGCGGATCTCCCGCTGGAATCGCTCGGGGCCGAGGGTGGCGGCCAGTTCCGGGTGGAGGAGCTTGAGGGCGACCGGCCGGTCGTGGCGGAGGTCCTGGGCCAGCCAGACCGTCGCCATCCCCCCGCGGCCGAGCTCGCGCTCGAGCGCATAGCGGTCGCGGAGGCCCTCGCGCAATGTGGCGACAGGGTCGGTCATTGGGCCCGGATGAGAGGGATGATGGGTGGAAAAATACCGGGGAGGCCGGGGTGGGGCTATGGGGCCGCGGGACCTGCCCGCCGGTGAGGGAGCTATCCGGGCGGCCGGGCGTTACCCCATACCATAGACCCTGGCTGTATCCCTATACGCTTCGGAGACCTGCATGCCGAGGAAGCCGTCCATCCTGCGAATCGTCCTGGCGGTCGCCTGCGCGTGCACCCCGTGGTCCATCGCCCAGGGACAGGCGCCCGCGCTCGACGCGTGCTCGGTGCTCACCCGGGAGGAGATCAAGACTCTGACCGGCCGCGACCCTGGCGAGATCGACCAGGGCGAGTCGCTCGGCAGCACCACCTGCCGCTGGCCGGAGTCGAGCCCGTCCATCCGGGTGGCGCTCTACCCCAAGGTGGATCCCAACGAGCCGAAAGGCCTCGCGCTGAAGCAGCTCAAGGACCGCGGGCTCAGCGCCCGGGCCATCGACGGCCTGGGTGACGACGCGGTCTTCCTCCCCGCGGAGGGCGAGAGGCCGTTGGGGACGGTGTTCGTGCGGGTCGGCCGGTGGCGGGTCGTCATCAGCCAGGCGCCGGAGCCCAAGGGGACCGCGGAGTCCACGCTGCCGGTGCTCACGACGCTGGCGAAGGCGGCGATACCGAAGCTGCGGAAGGGATGAAGAGCGCAGGGGCGCGGGAGGGCGCTTGTCATCCCGAGGAGCGCAAGCGCGAGGGACCTACTGCGGCCGCGGTCGATGCCGGATCAGTAGGTCCCTCGCTGCGCTCGGGATGACACACGGGCGCGACGACGCGCCCCCGCGTCCCCGTGTCCGATCACTTCGCAGCCGCCGCTGTCTCCGGCACCTTCGACGGCCGGACGTACCCTTCCTTGTTCTCCACCGTGAAGTACTCGTTCCGGCTCACCTTCCCGAACAGCGGCTCGAGGAAGTTGCGCACGGCGTCGATCGACTCGGCTTCCCAGATGCAGACCGCGCGGGTGCCGTCGGGCGTTGGGAAGCTGTGGTGCAGCTTGACGTTGGGTGGGTTGTTGGCTGGGTCGGCCGTGTTCCAGAAGATGGCCGGATCGGAGATGCTGTGCTGCACCAGGACGTACATAGGTCGCTCCGAGGGAATAGGGGTGTGAGCGGGGCTCCTAAATGGGATGGGGGACCGGGGGTGTCAAGGGGCAGCCGAGCACGCGTCGATGCGGATCGGGTCGGCGAGACGGAGACGCGAGCGGATTTCACGGTAGATCGATTGGATTTTCACGAAGAGCTCGGGGATTGGACGCCGAGCGCGCTGGTGAACGGCCGCGCGAGCCGGTCGGAGCGCCAGGCGCGTCGGTTTCGCCGCGAGCACGCTGGTGAGGCGCGGGCGCGCTCTCGTTTGCCGGCCAGGACGTTCGAATTTCCCGGCGGCGAAGAGAATCTCCGGCCGGCGCGTCGGTTGAACGTCGATCGAGGTCGCCAGCAGCCCATTGGGCACGTCGGTCACGATCCCGTGGTGATCGGACGTCAGGTCACCGCGGTTTCACCACCAGCCCGCGGATGTACGCTCGACGGGGCACGATGCGTCGTCCAGGACGATGAACGACAGCCGCGCGAGCTCGTCGAATCGATCAGCGAGCGTATGCTTTCGAGGACGGTGAATGCTTCGCTGTCCAGCACGATGATGTCGTCGACCCGTGCCGCGGTGCCTCGACGACGATCCGTGACTTTTCCAATCGCGCGCTCGTATCGCCTTCAGGCGTGACGGTTTCCGCCTGGCCGACGAGCGCGCCTCCCACCTGCGCCCCCGCCCCCGCGCCCCAGCGCCATTCCTGGCACACTCGATGCGTTCCTGGCCGCGCGACCGGATCGCGGCCCGATGCGCGCGCCGGTCCTCCGTGTTCTCAGATGCAGGTCACCACAGCGCCGAAGATGCCGGGCCATTCGCGAGCGCGCACGTTGGGGGAAGGATGAACAGCGTTGTTCGAAGAATCCTGGAGATGGTCGCGCGGGTGGTCAGCTGGCTCGACGCGCGGCCGGACACCGACGCCGGGCCCATGGCGTCGGCGGCACGTCTCAAGGCGGTGCAGGCCGAGATGGAACAGGTCGCCGCCTTGCAACGGGCCGGGTTGATCGAGGTACACACCGGCGCGGGAGAAAAGCGTCGGCTTCGGCGGGAAATGCTGGCCGGGCCGATCGCGCACCTGTCCGAGGTCGGTGGGCTGGCGGGTCGGGACCACCCCGACCTGGTCAGCAAGCTCCGCTACCGGCCGAGCGGGAATTCCTCGCTCGCGCACCGGACCGCCGCCCGCAGTCTCCAGGCGGAGGCGGAAGCCAACAAGGGGGTCCTATCAGAGTATGGCTTGTCGGAGGCAGTGCTGGAGGTGTACGGGCAGCTGCTGGACCAGTACGACGCGGCGGTGAAGGCCGGGATCGAGGGGCGCGCCAGGCACACCGGTGCGACCAGGCGGCTGGAGGCGCTCGCGCTGGAAGCTGGAAAACTGGTACGGGCAATGGACGCACACGTTCGCTACCGGTTCAGGACCGACCAGCAGGCGCTCGGCGCGTGGATCAGCGCCAGCACCGTGTTCGGTCAGCCTGGCGGGATCGGATCGGCGGAGACGCCGGAGCCGGTACCCCCCGGACCGGGGTCGAGCCCGGTAGACGGAAGCAGGACGCCGGATGCGGGCGGCGACGTGAGGCCCGCGGCATGACCCCGGGGGTAGGTGACCCGGACGAACAGTGAGACCGCCGTCGGGGGAAAGAGCTCTCGGCGGCGGTTTCGATTTTCGGTATCGCGCTCCTGGCATGCCTTGCCCCGGGC
>DATCWW010000497.1:0-12486 GCA_036566145.1 Gemmatimonadales bacterium | reverse complement strand
TGCGCCCCTGCGCCCCTGCGCCCCTGCGCCCCTCAGCTGCCCGTCGAATCGCCCGCCACGCCGAGCGGCCACCAGGCCGGGTGCGACTCCTCGTCGCCGCCGAGCTGGACCGGCGGCATGCTGGCCGCGCTGTCGGCCGGGATCACTACGCCATTGGCGCCCAGCTCGCGGAACAGCTTCCACTGCGCCTGCCGGGCGGCGTAGGGCCGGCGTCCGTTGTACATCAGCGAGATCAGCAGCGTGCCCTCGGGTCGGCCGAGGTAGCCCACCACGGTGGACACCTGGCCCAGCGTGCCGGTCTTGGCCCGGACTACGCCGACGCCAGGGAACCCGCTGTTGAGTCGGCGGAGGGTCCCGGTCCCGTTGGCGGGCAGCAGCTGGGGGAAATTGTGCCCGGCCGAGGTGCCGGGGAACTTGGCGAGGTACGAGATGAAGGTGGACGGCGTCACCCGGTCGTCGAAGGAGAGCCCGCTGCCGTCCACCAGGTACACCCCGTCGCTGCCCGTGATCGTGCGGACGTGATCGGTGAGCCGCTCGGGGCCACGCTCTCTTCCACCCGCCCACTGGAGCAGCAGCTCGGCGCCGAGGTTGAGGCTGCGCCGGTTGATCTCACTGGCCAGCGAGTCGAGCGGGGCCGACGCGACCTCGGCGAGAATCTGGGACTTCGCTTCCTCGGCCGGCGCGACCAGGCCTTTGGCGTTCCAGATGATGCCGGCCCGGTCCAGCGCTGCGCCCCAGACCGCATTCAGCACGGCCTTGGGATCGGAGGCGACCGCGGTGAGCCGGCGGGGCGCCGCACGGACACCCAGCGTGCCGCTCACCACCCAGCCCCCGTCGGCGCGCTGCCGCAGCGCGAGCCGGCTCCGCCGGCCCGACCGGGTCGTCGCGGTGACGGTCACCAGCGGCGCGATGCCTTCCGGCGCGGTCTCGATCACCCGCACTCGGCGCCCGACCTTCTCGCCGGGGCGGACGGTCAGCCATACCACGTTCTCGTGCAGAGTCAGCGGGCCGACCAGGGGGGCGAAGAGCCGGCCCCGATGGCGGGTGGACCATGCGGCGGGATAGATCGCGTCCGCGGGGCCTTCCGAGCTGATCACCTGCAAGGGACCGTTGAGCTTGCGTACGCCGGCGTTGGCGAGCTGCACGGCCAGGTCGTAGAAAGTCGGCCCGGACCCTTCGGCCCGCTCCAGGGAGGGGTCGCCGTTGAGCTCGAGCGACCATGTCCCGATCCACTCGCCGGTGGCGGGGTCGAGCTGACCCTCGCCCATCACTCGGGTCGAGCGCCGGGCATCGCCGCCCAGCATGGTCCGGGCGAAACCGGTGGTGAAGAGCTTGACGGTGGACGCCGGGACCATCGGCGCATCCGGCCGCACGCTCCAGAGCAGGCGGCCGCTGCCGTCGGCAATGGCGATCCCCCAGTCACCCGGAGCGTGACGGGTCGTGGTCCGGTACCAGGTGGACATCCGGTCGGCCAGCCAGGACGCGCCGGTCTGGGCATGAAGGGCTGCGCCCGGGACAAGCCCGAGCACCGCAGTCAGACATGCGGCGGGTCCAAGTCGAACAAAACGAGAGGCTAGCGACACGTACGTTCCCGTCCGTGAGGTCAGGCAGAGTACCAGATGTCGGGCGTTGGGCCGGTTATGGCGGAGCAGCCACAGCAGGAGCCCCGCATGAATTTCCCCCAGGCGGCCGCAATGTCAACCCTAAGATTTGTCACAACATGGGGTTACAACCCCGACTCGCGGGCGCCCGAAGCTCCGTTACGGCAAGCATTTCCGGCACCTTTCCAAGCGGTGCAAGAGCCGAGCCGACCGGGGGTCGCCCGGCAGCAGTCGCCTGAGCGGCTCGGGCCGATTATCCGATGCGCGGGCGGTCCTGAAGGAAGCGCGAGGCCGGGGATATCACTTGAGGAGGGTCTTCGCGATGGTCTGAAGCTGCATGTTGCTGGTGCCTTCGTAGATCGTTCCGATCTTGGCGTCGCGGTAGTACTTCTCCGCCGGATATTCCTTGGAGTAGCCGTATCCGCCGAACAGCTCCAGGCAGTTGGAAGTGATCCGGTCGGCCACCTGGCTGCTGAACAGCTTGGCCATGGCCGCCTGCTGCTGGAACGGCAGCCCGGCATCCTTGAGCCGGGCCGCGTTGTAGACCATGAGGCGCGCGGCCTCGAGGTCGGTGGCCATCTGGGCCAGCTGGAACTGCACTCCCTGGAACTCGGCGATGGCCTTGCCGAATTGCTTCCGCTCCTTGACGTACGCCGTAGCCGCGTCGAGAGCGCCGCGGGCCACACCGATCATCTGCGCCCCGATCCCGATCCTGCCCTCGTTCAGGGTCTCGATCGCAATCTTGTACCCCTGGCCGACCGGTCCGAGGACGTTGGCCTCCGGCACCACGCACTGCTCCAGGATGAGCTCGGTGGTGCTGGATGCCCGGATGCCCAGCTTGTTCTCCTTCTTGCCCACCGAGAATCCGGCAAAGCCGCGCTCCACCAGGAACCCGGTGATCCCCTTGTAGCCCTTGGTGAAGTCGGTGTTGGCGAAGACGATGAAGAGCTCGGCTTCGGCGCCGTTGGTGATCCAGAACTTCCGGCCGGTGAGCTCCCAATGGTCGCCCACCCGGTCGGCGCGGGTGGCGAGCGCGAAGGCATCGCTGCCGCTCCCTGGTTCCGACAGCGCGAAGGCGCCCAGCATCGCGGTGGTGACGCGCGGGAAATACCGGCCGTGCTGCTCCTCGTTGCCCCAGCGGAGCATCGCGTTATTCACCAGGGTGTTGTGGACGTCCACGTAGATCGCGGCGGACGCGTCCACCCGGGCGAGCTCCTCGATCGCGAGCACGGCCAGGAAGATCCCGCCTCCGGCGCCGCCGAACCGCTCCGGCACCTCGATGCCCATGAGGCCGAGCTCGAAGAACTTGGGAATCAGGGTCGGATCGAACCGCGCCGCCTCGTCCATGCTGGAGACCAGCGGCCGCACCTCGGACTCCGCGAACTCGCGCACGGAATCGCGGAACAAACCTTCTTCGTCGGAGAGGGTGGTGAGGGCGGCGGGAGCGGCGGTGCGGAGGTCCTGCATCGGGTGGCTCCGGGTCCGGGTCGGCAGGCTCAGGTGCCGTGATTATATCCCCGGGCTTGAAGGGGTTCAATCGGTGCCGCCTGAATCACCTCGAGCGCCACCGGCACCCGTCCCAGCGGTGCCGAGACCTGGACCCCCTGGACCCGGTCCGCCACCGCCGCCAGCATCTCCCGGGAGATCTTCACTCCCTCGGCCAGGGCCGCGTCCTTTCCCCCGGCGCTCGCTCGCCGCATGCGCTCCAGAACCTCGGCGGGCACCGTCACCCCCGGCACCTCGTTGGCCAGGAACTCCGCATTGCGAAGCGAGACGAGCGGCCAGAGGCCGGCCACGATCGGAATCCGGAACTGCTCGACCCGCTTGAGGAAGCGGTCGAGCTGATCGAGGTCGAAGACGGGCTGGGTGATCGCCCATTCCGCGCCGGCCTCGACCTTCCAGGCGAACCGCCGAAGCTCGCGGTCGAGATCGGGCGCGGCCGGGTTGACGCCCACGGCGATGACGTAGCGCGTCGGCGTGCCGATCGGATTGCCGCCGGGGTCCAGTCCGTGGTTCAGCCGGGACACCAGGTTGGTGAGCCCGATGCTGTCGATGTCGAACACCGCGGTCGCCTCGGGGTATGGGCCCATCTTGGGCGGGTCCCCGGTCACGATGAGCAGATTGCGGATCCCCGCGGCCGCGGCGCCGAGCAGGTCCGAGAGCATGCCGAGCAGGTTGCGGTCGCGGCAGGCGTAGTGCACGACCGCCTCCAAGCCGACCTCCCGCTCGATCATGAGCCCCGCCAGAAGCGCACCCATCCGGCTCTGGGCCCGGGGCCCGTCGGGAACGTTGACCGCGTCCACGCCCGCCTGCTTGAGCAGGCGGACCTGCTCGAACATCGGCGCCGGGTCCACGCCCTTCGGCGGCACGATCTCGACCGTGGTGACGAACCGGCCCTCCGTGAGCTTGGCGCCGAGCCGGGATCGCTCCGCAATGGGGACGGCCTCGACCTCCACAGCCTGAGGCGGTGCCGCCGCTACGACGTGAATGGTGCGGGGCGACACGCTCTGCACGAATCCCACGATGGCGCGGATGTGGTCCGGGGTCGTCCCGCAGCAGCCGCCGACGAACCGGGCCCCGGCTTCCACGATCCGCCGGGCGTAGCTCGCCATGTACTCCGGGGACGCCATGTAGATCTTCCGGTCACCCACCTCGCGCGGGAGGCCGGCGTTGGGCTGGGCCGAGAGCGGGACGGTGACCACCCGTGCCAGCTTCTCGACCGCCTCCAGCACGCCGTGCGGCCCCACTGAGCAATTGACGCCGACCACGTCGGCGCCCATCGACTGCAGGGCCGGCCCGAACACCTCGGGGTCGGTGCCGTAGTGGGTCTTCCCGTCCGTGCCGACCGTCATCTGCGCGATCACCGGGAGGTCGCACAGCTCGCGCACGGCCGCCAGCGCCGCGCCCAGCTCGTTCACGTCGCTGAAGGTCTCGAGGATGAAGCCGTCCACCCCGCCGGCCAGGAGTCCGCGCACCTGGCGCAGGTAGAGGTGCCGGGCCTCGTCCACTGAGAGCTCGCCGAAGGGCTCGATCCTGACTCCCAGCGGCCCGACGGCGCCGGCTACGGCAGCACGCGCGCCGGCGGCCTCGCGTGCCAGCCCCGCGGCGGCCGAGTTGATGTGCTCGGTGTCGTCGGCCAGGCCGTAGCTGGCCAGCTTCAGCGGGTTGGCGCCGAAGGTGTTGGTCTCCAGCACCTCGGCGCCCGCCCGGAGGTATTCCCGGTGGATCTCCCGCACCAGCTCGGGCTGGCGCAGGTTGAGCTCGTCGTAGCACACGTTGAGGAAGACGCCCCGGCCGTACAGCATCGTGCCCATGGCGCCGTCCACCACGTGGACGCGGGAGTCGGCGAGGAGATCTCGTAAGGTTGGCATCGCTCAGGGACGCAGGGGCGCAGGGTCGCAGAGTCGCAGAGTCGTGCCGACGGGGGATTGGGGCGCACGCACGATCGCTGTCACTCCTGCGCCCCTGCGCCCCTGCGTCCCTGCGCCTCCGGGACCCCGCGCCCCTGCGGCTCATACGCCAGGTTCGGCGCGAGCCAGCGCTCCGCCGCCGCGAGATCCATACCCTTCCGGCGGGCATAGTCCTCGACCTGGTCGCGATCGACCTTGCCCACGCCGAAGTACTGTGCCTCGGGGCGCCAGAAGTAGTAGCCGCTGACCGCCGCACCGGGCAGCATCGCGAAGCTCTCGGTCAGCCGGATGTCGGCCCGCGCCTCCGCGCCGAGCAGGGCGAACAGGGTCGCCTTTTCGGTGTGGTCCGGACAGGCGGGGTAGCCGGGCGCCGGGCGGATGCCCTGGTAGCGCTCCCGGATCAGGTCCGCGTTCTCCAGCGCCTCGTCCGGCGCGTATCCCCAGAACTCGCGGCGGACCCGCTCGTGCAGCCGCTCGGCGAAGGCCTCCGCCAGCCGGTCGGCCAGGGCCTTGGCGAGGATTGCGCTGTAGTCGTCCTGCCGCTCCTGAAACTCGGCGACCAGCTCGTCCAGGCCATGGCCCGTGGTCACCGCGAAGGCGCCGATCCAGTCCGTCACCCCGCTGTCCGCGGGCGCTACGAAGTCGGCCAGGGCGAGGTTGGGCCGGCCCGCCTGCTTGGCCATCTGCTGGCGGAGCGTGTGGATCACCGCGAGCTGATCCCGACCGCCGGCCTGGCGGTACACCTCGATGTCGTCCCCCACGGCGGCGGCTGGGAAGAAACCGGCCACGCCCCTCGCCCGGAGGAGCCGCTCCCGCACGATCCGGTCGAGCAGGGCCGTGGCGTCGGCGAACAGGCTGCGCGCCACCTGCCCTTTGGCGGGGTCATCGAAAATGGCCGGGTAGTGGCCGGCGAGCTCCCAGGTCTGGAAGAACGGCGTCCAGTCGATCCGCTCGACCAGCTCGGCGAGCGGATAGTCGTCGAAGGTCCGCACGCCGGTGAAGCAGGGCACCGGCGGTGTCCGGCTCCAGTCGGGGACCAGCCGGTTCGCGCGCGCCGCCGCGATCGGCTGCCGCGTCTCCGCGGCGCGCCGGTCGGCGCGATCCCGGCGGATCTCCTGGTACTCGGCCGCTACCTTACCGGCGAAGTCGTCCCGGAGTGCGGGACTCAGCAGGCTCCCCGCCACGCCGACCGCGCGCGAGGCGTCCAGGACGTGCACCGTGGGGCCCCGATACTCCGGGGCGATCTTCACCGCCGTGTGTACCCGCGAGGTGGTGGCCCCGCCGATCAACAGCGGAACGCCGAGGCCGGAGCGCTCCAGCTCGCCCGCGACGAACCGCATCTCCTCCAGCGACGGGGTGATGAGCCCGCTCAGGCCGATCAGGTCCGCGCCCTCGCGGCGGGCGGTCTCCAGGATACGGGCCGCCGGAACCATCACACCGAGGTCGATGACCTCGTAGTTGTTACACTGGAGCACTACGCCCACGATGTTCTTCCCGATGTCGTGGACGTCGCCCTTGACCGTGGCGAGCAGCACCTTGCCGTTGCTGTGCGCCGCGGTGCCGCGCTCGCGCTCGGCCTCGAGGTACGGGATCAGGTGGGCGACGGCCTTCTTCATGACCCGGGCGCTCTTCACCACCTGGGGCAGGAACATCTTCCCCGCGCCGAACAGGTCGCCGACCACATTCATCCCGTCCATCAGCGGCCCTTCGATCACCTCGATCGGATGGGCTGCCTGGAGCCGAGCCTCCTCGGTGTCCTCCACGATGTAGTCGGTGATGCCTTCGACCAGGGCGTGGCTGAGGCGCCTGGCCACCGGCTCGGCCCGCCAGGCGAGATCCGCCTCGGGGCCGGAGGCCCTGGCCTTCACCGTGTCGGCGATCTCCAGCAGCCGGTCGGTCGCGTCGGGCCGGCGGTTCAGGACGACGTCCTCCACCCGCTCCAGGAGGTCGGGCGGAATGTCGCTGTAGACCGCGAGCTGGCCCGCGTTCACGATCCCCATGTCCATGCCCGCGGCGATGGCGTGGTAGAGGAACACCGCGTGGATCGCCTCGCGAACGGCATCGTTGCCGCGGAAGGCGAACGACACGTTGCTGACGCCGCCGCTCACCAGCGCGTGAGGCAGGGTGGCCTTGATCCGGCGCGCCGCCTCGATGTAGGCCACCGCGTACCCGTTGTGCTCCTCGATCCCCGTGCCGATCGCGAAGACGTTGGGGTCGACGATGATGTCCTCGGGCGGGAAGCCGACCCGCTCGGTGAGAATCCGGTAGCCCCGGGCGCAGATCGCGACCTTGCGCTCGACCGTGTCGGCCTGGCCCTGCTCGTCGAAGGCCATCACCACCACCGCCGCCCCGTAGCGGCGGACCAGCGTGGCCTGGCGGACGAACTCCTCCTCCCCCTCCTTGAGGCTGATGGAGTTCACCACGCCTTTGCCCTGAATGCACTTGAGCCCGGCCTCCAGGACCGACCAGCGGGACGAGTCGATCATCACCGGCACCCGGCTGATTGCGGGCTCCGAAGCGGCCAGACGGAGGAACGTCGTCATGGCGTGCTCGGAATCGAGCATTCCCTCGTCCATGTTGACGTCGATCACCTGTGCCCCGTTCTCCACCTGCTGTCGTGCCACCTCCAGCGCCGCCTCGTAGTCGCCGGCGAGCACCAGCCGGGCGAACTGGCGGGAGCCGGTGACGTTGGTGCGCTCCCCCACGTTCACGAACAGCGACTCCGGGCCGATCGTGAGCGGCTCGAGCCCGCTCAGCCGGGAGCGCGGCGGCACCGCCGGGGGACGCCGGGGCGGAAGCTCACGCACCGCCTCGGCGATCGCCCGGATGTGCGTGGGCGTGGTTCCGCAGCAGCCGCCGACCAGATTGACCAGGCCCTGCTCCGCGAATTCCCGGATCACCCCGGACATCAGCTCCGCGCTCTCGTCGTACTCGCCGAATTCGTTGGGCAGGCCGGCATTGGGGTAGGCGCTGACGTAAACCGGCGCCACCCGGGACAGGTCCTGGATGTACTGGCGGAGCTGCCGCGCCCCCAGCGCGCAATTGAGTCCCACGCTGAGCGGCCGCGCATGGGCGACCGAATGCCAGAACGCCTCGGTCGTCTGCCCCGACAGGGTCCGGCCGCTGGCGTCGGTGATGGTTCCGGAGATCATGACCGGCACCCGTTCGCCCCGGCGCTCGAACAGGGTCTCGACCGCGAAGATGGCGGCCTTGGCGTTGAGGGTGTCGAAGATGGTCTCGATCAGGAGCAGGTCGGCTCCGCCGTCGAGGAGGCCACGCGCCGCTTCGCCGTAGGTCTCCACCAGCTCGTCGAACGCGATGTTCCGCGACCCCGGATCGTTGACGTCGGACGAGATGGAGGCGGTGCGGTTGGTGGGGCCCAGCGCGCCGGCAACGAACCGCGGCGTCTCGGGATCGCGCCGCTCGAACTCGTCGGCCGCTGCCCGCGCCAGCGTCGCCGCCGCGTGATTCAGCTCGTAGACCAGCGCTTCCATCCCATAGTCCGCCTGCGAGGGATGGTTCGAGGTGAACGAGTTGGTCTCGATGATGTCCGCCCCGGCCTCCAGGTAGGCTCCGTGGATCTCCCGGATCACCTGCGGCTGGGTAAGGCAGAGGAGGTCGCTGTTGCCCTTGAGGTCCCGGGGCCAGTCCCGGAACCGCTCCCCGCGGTACTCCCGCTCCCCCAGCTCGTAGCCCTGGATCATCGTCCCCATGGCCCCATCGAGCACCAGGATACGGCGCGCCAGCAGCGGCTCGAGCAGGGCGAGTCGCTCGGCGCGGGTGCGGATCAGGACGAGGGGTGGGGACGATGTCGCCAGGGGTGCCTCCAATGAAAATCCCCGATGGCCAAAACGCCACGGGGACATGCGTTTTAGCGGTTTGTTTAACGTGGCCGCAAGCAGCGCAAATCGCCACGGATTCGGTTTGTCCTTACCGCGAAGTCTAACGGGCGGTGGCGGGGGGGACAAGGTCAGAGCCCCAGGCGGCGGGCCACCTCCTCGGGGGCGAGCCCGGTCACCTCGACGACCTTGTCGCGGCCGCCGTGGCCGCGCACCAGCTCCACCGCAGCCGCCGACACGCCGAGGCGCTCGACGAGAAAGGAGACCAGGGCCTTGTTGGCGGCGCCGTCCACCGGAGGCGCGGCGAGCCGGATCCGGATGGACTGTCCATGCAGGCCGACGATGGCATTGCGGGAGGCTCGAGGCTGGATGCGAAGCGCGAGACGGGTGCCGAGCGGCGTGGGCGCCAAGGGGGTCATCCGATCGAGCCGGATCAGAGCATCCGGAGCACCACGCCCCGCGCGATCCACAGCACCAGCCACGCCACCATCGGACTCAGATCGATCATCCCGACCGGTGGCACCAGCCGCCGGATCGGGTCGATGAGCCAGTCGGTCAGCGCCATCACCGCCCGCATCCAGCGGCTGTAGGGCGAGATGCCGAACCAGGAGGCGATGACCCGGACCAGGATCGCCGCCATCAGCAGGCTGAAGAGGCCGCCGACGGCCACCTGGGTCCACACCCGGGGGCCGGCGTCGGCCAGGGCGGCCAGGCCGAACGCCATCCCCACGAGCCAGCGGACCAGGCTCACCAGGACGAGTCCCACCACGATCACGCCGCCCAGCAGCCAGAGCGGAGCGTCCTGGGGACTGCCGCCGAGCCGAATGACGCGGTGCTCGAGCGGCAGGAGCACCGGATCGCTGATCCGCCGGACGAACCGGGGCCAGGCGCTGAAGGGGCCGATGCTGCGGCGGCGCACGGCCCAGTGCGTGAGCGCCACGACGGCGGCGTAGGCCAGGGCCGCCACGACGACGTAGCGCACCACGCTGTCGAGCGTCCCGGCGATCACCAGTGGCAGGTCAGCGCCCAAGATCGTCACCGACCTGGATCGGGCGCTGGGCGCCTGTCTTCGTGGTGCACATGAGCGTGAATCGGCCGCCGTTGAGCGAGGCTTCCTCGAGGATCTGGCTGTCGCCCCGGCAGGCGAGGACCTCCCGGCTGTCGGTCCGGCGGAAGGAGACGGTCACGACCGGCTCGCGCTCCACGCTGATCAGCACTCGCGCGGTCGCCGGAGTCAGGCTGTCCACGCCCATCTGGCGAAGGGAGGAGGCGGGCCGTCCCCGGTGGGAGCCGCGATAGTCCACCGCGCGGTCCACCAGGTCGAAGACTTCGTGGCCCAGGGTTTCGGCGTCGGCCTGGGAGCCGGTGGCGGGGCGCCGAACCGTCGGCCTCTGCTCGGGTGCCTTCTCGCCGGCGCACCCGCCGGCCGCGCAGGCGAGCGCGAGCAGCCAACCGACCGCGCGGCGCCTCATTCCATCGCGAATTCGCGGTTGAACACGACCTCGAACCGGAAGGTCTTGGCCCGGCTTCGAGTCTCCATGTGCTCGGCGATGCGCTTGAGCCGGGCCGGGATCCCCATGATCTTCTCCTGCGCCTTCCGACCCAGCTCGCCGAGTCCCTGCAGGCTTTCGATCTTCCAGTAGCGGATCTGCTCCTGCACGATGCGCAGGTAGTCGCGGGGGCCGTAGATGCCGGTCCGCCGAATCACCTCCGCCAGCTCCCTGAACCCGGGCATGGTCACACCCGGCATGTCGATGGCCGGGAGAATGAACGAGGCGGAATGGAGGGCCTGGTCGGGGTCGCGCTGCAGGATCTCATCGAACACCGACCGGTAGAAGGCGTAGTGCCGCGCCTCGTCCTTGGCGACGTGCCCCAGCACTTCCGACAGCCGGGGCTCGTATTCCCCGACGATCCGTCCGGTCTCGGCGTGAGAGAACTGGGTCGCCCGCTCCTGGACCGTGGTGTATACGAAGACCCGGTAGGGGTCCCGGTCCCACTCCGGATGGAACCCGGCGCGCAGGTACTCGAACTGCATTTCTTCGATTTTGCGCTGGTCGAACAGGCGGGTATCCCGGCAGTAATCGTGGAGGACGGCGCCGTGTCGGTCCTCTTCCGCGGTCCAGAGATTGTTCCAGAGCCGCCAGTAACTCGCGTCGCCAAGGTACACCGAGAGCAGCCGGTGGAAGTGGGGCAACCCCTCTTCCGTCAGCGTGTTGAGTGCGATGGCAGCCCTGACCGGGTCGGGGATTCCCTCGGCCTGGACCCGCAGTCGGCTCACGAACTCATCGGGGCAGGTGTCCGGCTCGGCCGCGAGCAGCTCGGAGGGATACCACAGCTCCCGTTTGCGTTCGTGCGACTCCATGAGCTCTCGGACGCGGTCCTCCATGTCCCGGAGGACCTCCATTTTGGCAGCGAGATCCCGCTCTGTATCGGTGATAACGGGGGTGCTCATGCCGTTCCTTCCAGGGACGTTGTACCAGACAAGACAAGACGGACCAGCCTCTTAAGATAGCGGGGCCGGTCCGGGGAGCGCCATTCGGCAGGGGGGACGGACTAGAGCGCCTTTTCCATCAGGCTCCAGTGTCGGTGTCCCATGTAGTTGTCGCGCTCGAACACCCGGCGCCAGCCCAGTGCCGCAAGGAGCCCCTCGGAGCGGGTGTCATCGGTCCAGAATTCCGCGAGGTGGGCGCCGGCGTCGAGCGCCCGCTGCTCGAACGCCGCCAGCAGGCGGTGGGCATGGCCCCGGTGGCGCTCCTGGGGGAGGACAACCACGTCCTCCAGGTGGGCCACCCCGCCGCGGAGCCAGTAGCGAAGGCCCCCGATCCAGTCGCCGATCTCGTTGCTGAGAATGAGGTAGCGCTGTTCCACGGACCCCGACCAGCCGCTCGCCTCCTCCTCCTGCTCGAGCAGCTCGGAGTACCAGGCGGCGAAATCGCCGTCCTGCTCCATTTCCCGGATCGAGAGCTCGCTCATGGTTCCTCGGCCTTCTGGGGGACGCCAACTCCAATGCAACACTAGTGCCACTCCGTTCCGCCCTCTGTGGGGAGGGTCACCCGTGGTGTGCCGCCCAGTGATGTAACGGTTCCCGACCCGCTCCGTGTTCCGGAAGATCCCGTTGCCAGCGGCGCTCGGGTGAATACCTTGCGGAATGGACTCGGACGGCGACGATCGAGCGGACATGGCCGCGCGCCCCGTCGTGGTGCGGTGCGTCTTCTGTAACACACCCAATCGGGTCGACCTGGCCCGGCTGTCGGCCGGGCCCAAGTGCGGTAGCTGCGGGCGCCCCATCCGGCTGGACCGGCCGATCAAGACCGCGGACGAGAGCTTCGATCAGACCATCAAGGGTGCCGGAGCCCCGATCTTGGTGGACTGTTACGCCGACTGGTGCGGCCCCTGCCGGATGATGGCGCCGGCCCTCGATGACTTCGCCCAGCGGCACGCCGGCGAGGTGCTGGTGCTCAAGCTCGACACCGATGCCAACCCCCAGCTCAGCACCCGACTCGGCATCCGGGGGATACCTACCCTGATCGCCTTCGAGCACGGGAAGGAGCGGGGCCGCCATATCGGCGTCGCCGACCTGCCTGCCTTGGAGCGGCTGGTCGGCCTGGCCTGAGCCACCGCGTCACACCCCCACCA
>DATCWW010000495.1:0-2216 GCA_036566145.1 Gemmatimonadales bacterium | reverse complement strand
CCGCCAGCACCAGCGCCATGATCAGCAGGGTGCGGAGCAGGAGCAGCAGGAGATTCTGGAGCTTGAGCCGGCGCTGGTGCTCGCGCGTCGTGGTGATGAGATATCGGACCGCCGGAAAGACCACGGTCGGCGGCTCCCGGCGCGCCAGCAGGTGGAGCAGCACGGGGATCGCGGCCGCCGCGAGGCCGGCCAGCGCCCACGGATGGAGAAAGCCGATCATCCCGCGCGGGTGGCCGGGGCCGGGGCGAGCGCCTCGCGCAGCACGGTGCCGAACGGAGTCGTCGTGATCACCTGGTGGTAGCGGATGCCGTGCCGACGGCAGGCCAGTCGCCAGTCGCCGATCACCTGGCGGAGCGTTTCGCGATACGCGCCGGCCCAGTCCCGCGGCCGGAGCACCACCGCCTCCCGGGTCTCCGGGTCCTCGAAGCGCGCCTCGGCCGGACCGGCGAGATCGACCTCGGCGGGATCCAGGAGATGGAGCACGAGCACCTGGTGCCCCCGGTGCCGCAGGAACCGGAGCGCGGTGAGCGCCAGGGGGCGGTCGAGCAGCAGGTCGGACACGAATACGACCAGGCCGCGCCGGCGGAGCTGATCAACCACACGCCGGAGCGCGGGCTCGGCCGCGGTCCCCTGGCCGGCCTGGAGCTGGGCCAGGGTCTGCACCAGCTGGCGCCAGTGGCTGAGCCGGGCGCGCGGCGGCACGATCCGCCGGACCTCGTCGTCGAACGCGATGAGGCCGGTGGCGTCCCGCTGGCGCAGCAGCACCAGGCTGAGCGCGGCGACCAGGCGCCGGGCATAGTCCAGCTTGGGGAGCACGGTCTCCGGCGCGCCGGTCCAGGCCATCGAGCGGCTCACATCCAGCACCGCCATCGCGCGGAGGTTGGTCTCTTCCTCGTACTGCTTGACGTACAGCCGGTCGTTGCGACCCAGGATCTTCCAGTCGACGTAGCGGAGCTCGTCGCCCGGCTGGTACATCCGATGCTCGGCGAATTCCACGGAGAAGCCGCGGCGGGGAGAGCGGTGCAGTCCGGAGAGGAAGCCTTCGACCACGCCCTCGGTGGTCACTTCGATCCCGCCCAACCTGGCGACCTCGAGGGGATCCAGCAGGTCGAGTCGTGCGAAACGGGTCATGAAGCGGGCAACGTATTGGGATTGGCCACCCGAAGCAACGCCCGTGAACGAGGACGGCACTGTCCCGTTCCGGTGACGGATCGACGCCTGGACCCGATCCGGTATCATCGTCCAAGACCTTATGCCTGCGTATCTTGTGCCGAGACTGACGACTGGCACGCCCTCTGCTCCCCCTGGGGCGGCTACGTCTACGCGGTCCGGAGGAGACATGCTCGTCGCCCTGGGGTGGATGGTGCTGAACGGCCTCACCCACCCCGCCCGCCCTGCCCCGATCGGCCCAGCGACCCATCCGCCCGCCCACCACGGCGCGGCCGGTGGCCGGATCGCGCTCTGGACCGATCGGGACGACCCGTATCGCCGGGGCGAAGGGGCCCGGGTCTACTTCGAGCTCGACCAGCCGGCGTTCGTGACCGTCTTCCGGGTGGACACCGACGGCAGGCTGCGCGTGATCTTCCCTCGTGAGCCGTGGAGCGACTCCTACGTCCGCGACGACCGGGAGCCGATCGAGCTCCCCGGCAACCGGGGAGGCCGCTCCTTCATCGTGGACGACTATCCCGGCGTCGGGTATCTCTTCGCGATCGCTTCCTCAGAGCCGTTCGACTACCACCCGATCGCCCGCGGCGATTACTGGGACTATCGCCTGGTCGACGGGGGCCGGATTCAGCGCGACCCCTACGTGGTGCTGACCGACCTCGCCGAGCGGATCGCGCCCGACGCCGACTACGACTACGACATCGTGCCCTACTACGTCGAGCGGCACTTCGACTACCCGCGCTTCGTCTGCTACGACTGCCACGCCTACGCCAGCTACGACCAGTGGGACCCGTACGGTCGTTCCTGCACCCGCTTCAACCTGGTCATCTACGACGACCCGCGCTATTACCCCTACCGGTCCGGGCGGGGCCGCAACGTCGTGGTCTCCCGGCCGACCCATCCGGGGGCTCGCTTCGTTTTCCGCGACGCGGAGCCCGGGCGCGACTCGGTGACCCGGGTGGCGAGCGGGGGCCGGACCGACGACCAGGGCCGGCGTCGTGGCGCGGCCGACGGCCGGAGCAGCCTGGACGTCGGCGGTCCGGGCTCGGTGC
>DATCWW010000494.1:0-2036 GCA_036566145.1 Gemmatimonadales bacterium | reverse complement strand
CGGGTCCGGAGTGTCGCGCCTGCGCCGGTCACGGCCACCGTCGCCTTCCGCCTCCGCGGCGCCGAGCGCACCGACACCCTGGCGGCGCGCGGGTCGGCGCCCCGGCGCATCCCCTTCGTGGTCCCCGCCTGGGCCAAGGACCTCGTCATCGAGACCGCGATGGCGCCCGAGCAGTGGGATCGGATCACCGACTTCGGCGTGAGCGTCTACGACACCGCCGGAAGACAGCTCGCCAAGAATCCCATGCGATACGCCCTCAGCCGCACCACGGTGCCCCTGCCCGAGCGCCACGGGGACATCCCGCTCACCCTGGCGCTCTATCCCGGGTTCGCCGACCCGGCCGACAGCGAGCCGTGGACGGTCCGCGCCAGCATCCGCGCCTATACCGACAGCGCGGTCGCGCTCCGTCCCGCGCAAGGGGACACGACCCTTCGCGTGGCGCCCGGCGCGCGCGACGAGGTGGGGTTCGATCTCGGATCGCCGCCCTGGCCGCTCCCCGAGCGCTTCGCTCCGCTGGGACAACTGGTGGCGCGGGTCGGCGAGGACCGCTGGCGGCGCGAAGTCGTGCTGCCCGGCGCCGGTGACGGAGTGCTGCCGTGACCGGCCGCGTGGTGCGGATCGCCGCGGGGCAGGGGTTCTGGGGCGACTGGCTGGAGGCGCCCGTGCGTCAGGTGCGCGGCGGCCCGATCGATTACCTGATGATGGACTATCTCGCCGAAGTGACGATGTCCATCATGCAGAAACAGAAGTCGCGCGACCCGAAGGCGGGATACGCCCGCGACTTCGTGCCCCTCATGGAGCGCATCCTCCCGGACATCGCGAGCAAAGGGATCCGGGTCACCAGCAACGCCGGCGGCGTGAACCCGCGCGGCTGCGCCGAAGCGGTGCTCGAGGTGGCCCGCAAGCTCGGGCTTCAGGGCAAGGTGCGCGTCGGCCTGGTGACGGGCGACGACATCCTGGGCCGGCTCGACGAGCTGATCGCCCGCGGCCACCCGCTGGCCGACATGGAGACCGGCCGCCCGCTCTCGGAGATCCGGGACAAGGTCCTGAGCGCCAATGCCTACCTCGGCATGGCCCCGATCGTCGACGCGCTCCGCGGGGGGGCCGACGTGGTGGTGACGGGCCGGGTCACCGACACCGGTCTCACGCTCGGGCCCATCTTCCACGAGTTCGGCTGGTCGCCCGACGACTGGGACAAGGTCGCGGCCGGAACCGTCGCGGGACACATCATCGAATGCGGCGCGCAGGCGTCCGGCGGCAACCTGCTCAAGGGCTGGCGCGCGGTGAAGGGATTGGCCGATCCGGGCTTCCCGATCGTCGAAGCCTCGGCGGACGGCAGCTTCGTCATCACCAAGCATTCCGGCACCGGCGGGGTGGTCTCGGTGCCCTCGGTGACCGAGCAGCTGGTCTACGAGATGGGCGACCCGCACAGCTACATCACCCCCGACGGCGTGGCCGACTTCACCAGCATCCGGCTGCAGCAGGCGGGCCGCGACCGGGTGCGGGTGAGCGGGATCCGCGGCGGTCCCAAGACGCCGATGCTCAAGGTGTCGATCGCGTATTTCTACGGGTACAAGGCAGTCGGAACCCTGGTGTACTCGTGGCCCGAGGCGTACGACAAGGCGCGCGCCGCCGACAAGGTCCTGCGCCAGCGCCTCGAGGCCCTGGGACTCGAATTCGAGCAGATCCTCACCGAGTTCGTCGGGGTGAACGCCACCCACGGCCGCTTGAGCGGTGCTCCCGATCCCGACCTGCCCGAAGTGCAGCTCCGGATCGGTGTGCGCGCGCGGGAGCGGGCGCCGGTCGAGCGGTTCACCCGCGAGATCGCCCCGCTGGTGCTGACCGGGCCGCCGAGCGTCACCGGGTTTGCCGGCGGGCGGCCGGCGGTGGAAGAGGTGGTGGCATATTGGCCCGCACTCATTGACCGACGGCAGATCGAGCCGGGGGTGCGGGTGGAGATATTGCAGGCGTAGGGGCGCAGGGGCGCAGGGGCGCAGGGGCGCAGGGGCGCAGGGGCGCAGGGGCGCAGGGGCGCA
>DATCWW010000489.1:0-10956 GCA_036566145.1 Gemmatimonadales bacterium | reverse complement strand
CGGCCGCCCAGTACGCCGCCTGGCTCGGCCGGTTCGTCCGGGGCGACTGGGGGACCAGCATCGCGACCGGGCGTCCGGTGCGTCGAATGCTGAGCCAGGCATGGCCGGCCACGGTGCGGTTGGTGGGCCTCTCGCTGGTGCTGAGCTACCTGCTCGGGATCGCGGTCGGCGTGGTGCAGGCGATCCGGAACGGCCGGCTCGACACCGCGCTCTCGGTGGTCACCGTCACGCTCTTCGCGCTGCCGGGGTACTGGCTCGGGCTCATGCTGGTGATGCTCTTCACCTATCGCGCCCGGATGCTGCCGGCCTTCGGCGCGGCCGGCTTCGATGCCGACTTCCTCACCGGCGGCGCCCGGCTGGCCGATCGGCTCCGCCACCTCGCGCTGCCTCTCGCCACCCTCACGCTGATCGGGATCGGCGGCACCGCGCGGTACGTCCGCGGCGCCATGCTCGACGTCGCGGGGGCGCAGTTCGTCACCATCGCGCGGGCCAAGGGACTCTCGTCCGCGCGCGTTGCGGTGCATCACGTGCTCCGGAACGCGCTCATTCCGGTGCTGACCCTGCTCGGGCTCTCGCTTCCGGCGCTCTTCTCCGGGGCGGTGTTCATCGAGGCGATCTTCGCCTGGCCGGGTGTCGGACGGGTGCTGGTGGAGGCGGTCCAGGCTCGCGACTACCCGGTCGTCATGGCGGCGACCGCGGTGAGCGCGGTGCTGGTGGTGCTGGGCAACCTCCTGGCCGAGCTGCTGGTGGCCTGGGCCGATCCTCGTGTCGCGGGGAAGGCGACGTGAGCCGGGGCCGGTTTCTGGCCGATCGGCGCGCCCTGGTCGGCACGGCGATTCTCCTGGCCGCCGTCCTGGTGGCGCTGCTCGCCCCGCTGGTTGCGGGCGATCCCGGGTTGCGACAGGACGTGGTGGCCACCCGGTTCCTGCCGCCGCTCAGCACCGACCTGCACGGCGCCTTCCACCTCCTCGGTACCGATCGGCTGGGCCGAGACGTGTGGGGACGGATCGCCTACGGTGCCCGGGTGTCGCTCGGCGTCGGACTGCTCGCCGTGGCGGTGTCGGTAATGGTCGGTGTCGCCGTCGGCGCCGCGGCGGGGTTCTGGACGGGGTGGCCGGCGACCGTGCTGCTCGGCTTCACCGACTTCGCGCTGGCGCTGCCGCGGGTGGTGCTGCTGCTCCTCCTCGCCTCGCTCTGGCAGCCCAGCGCCTTGCTGGTGATCCTCGTCCTCGGCCTCACCGGGTGGATGACGATCGCGCGACTCGTGCACGGCGAAGTCCGGGCGCTGGCGGGGCGGCCGTTCGTGGAGGGCGCGGTGGGCCTGGGAGCGTCCGACCTGCGGGTGCTGCTCCGTCACCTGCTGCCCAACGCGCTCACCCCGGTCATCGTGACCGCGGCGCTCGGACTGGGCAACGCCATCATGCTGGAGGCGGGACTCTCGTTCCTCGGGCTCGGGGTGCAGCCGCCGACGCCCTCGTGGGGCAACCTGATCGCCTCGGGCCGCGACACGCTGGTGAACGCGCCGTGGGTGGCGACCGGTCCGGGGGTGGCGCTGGTGCTGGTGGTGCTGGGCGCGACGCTGGTGGGAGATGCCCTGCGCGACCGGCTCGATCCGGCCCGGCCGACCTAGCGCGTCACCGGCCGGTCCAGCGCACGGTGCCCGCGACCGAATCGATCAGCCGCTCCATCCCGGTGAGTGCCACGGGCGCCCCGACGCAGCCATGGTCGTGGCGCACCGTCTTGCTACGCCCCTTCGATTGCACCGAGATCGTGACGGTCGGCGCGTCCGTGGCATACCGGCTGCAGGCGGGACTGTCGGGGACGTACTGGTCGGCGAGGGCGAAATAGCCCGCCGCATCGAGCGAGTCTACCAGCCGGCCGACCTCATCCGCCGCGACCCGACTCGTATCGGCCCCTTCGCGGCTCACGAACCGGGTCCCCACGAAGTCCACCTTGCCGTCGCCATCGAGCGACACCCGGTAGACCGGACAGGTCCCGAAGCACGGTCCCCGCTCCAGCGTCACCAGCGTGACGGAGGACGACGCGGCTTCCGGCGCAGGCACCTCGGGCGTGCGTGAGCCGCAGGCGACGAGCCCGACGGTGAGAGCCAGCATCGACCGACCGGTCATCGCTGCGGCACCGAGATCCGGACGTCCCGCCCGCCGACGCGGTCCCCCACGGAGAGGGACAGCTCCCGGCGGCTCGTGACCACGTCGGCCTGTCCGCCCCGGGCGAAGGCGATCACCTGGCCGGTGGCGGGATCGCGAACCAGAACCACGGGGGCGCGCGTGGCATCCCAGCGAAGGCGGACCCGGCCTCCCGGAATGGCTCGGACGTCCACTGCCGCCGCCTCCGGCGCGGCGGAGACGGTGACGCTCCGCCCCTCACCCGCCAGCATGAGGGTCGCGAGCCGGTCCGCCCGGTCGGACGACAGCGGCACCGCGAAAGCGAACGACCTCGACCCATCGGGAGCATCCGCCACCTCAGCCGGGGCGAAGTCCAGTCGGATCAGACTCGAGCCGTCGCGGGCGCGCCCTTCGACCCGGTAGGGCCCCGAGGTGGGCGGCAGGCTGGGCCGGGTGAACACTCGGAAGGCCGGCTCGAGGATCACCCGGTCACGCTCGATCCGTCCCCACACGAGGAGCGCGGGCTGCACCGCCTGGCCGACCTGCGAGGCGGACAACGGATGCTGGGCGCGATAATTGAGAACACCCAGGTAGGTGTAATCGCTGATCCAGTCGTTGCTGCAGTAACCCATCAGGTCGTGCGCGGTGGGCGGCTTCACGACCTGGCTGACCTGATCGTAGCCGTAGACGCCGGTCACGCCGCCCCCATACGGGAAGTGCTGGTCGGGGTTGGCGGGGTCGCCGCAAGGCGCGTGCTGCCTCCCCCAGTTGTGTCCCCACTCGTGCGCGGCCACGCCGGACGCGCTGGGCAGCTTGTCCCAGCCGATCGCGCTGGGGGCGCCGACATAGCCCATCCCCGCCACGCCGCTGGTGTAGTCCGGGTTCACCACTCCGTACCAGGCGCGGCCGTCGCCGGCGTCGACGCGGGCGGCTTCGATCTCTCCCAGCACCGCGCTCCAGGTCGTGCCATCGCTCTTCAGGGCCGTCTGCACGCTGGTGGTGTAGGGCTGCCCTACGACCCCGTCGTACGCCGCGAGCGGGTGCATCTGCATCGCCGCCGCGAGGAACTGGCCCATGTTGCCGGCGGTCACGTTGCCGGTCCGGCCGTCGGCGCTGGTCACCACCGGGACGAAACGGACCGCGAACGCGCCGGTGGACCGCACATCGACCGGCAGCGGCACGCCGTTGGCCGGAAAGACGTTGTCCCCCTCGTTGCCCTCCACGACGGTGTTGTTCGGATCGACGTCCACCAGTATCGCCAGGTCCGGCTGCACGTCGGCCTGGGGAATCACCAGGTTCCAGGACGCGCCGAGGTTGCCCTCGTCGACGGTCTGGGACGTGGTGCCGGCCGGAGAGGCGACCTCGGTGGTGGAAGCCAGCGTCCCCCCGTGGTACAGCCGCACCCGTACCGCCGGCGCGGCGAGATTGACCTCGTTGGCGGTCACGAACACTCGGAGCAGCGCATCGCGATCCTTCACCAGCGGGACGCTGCGGCTGTAGGTC
This sequence comes from Gemmatimonadales bacterium, assembly GCA_036566145.1. Lineage (GTDB taxonomy): Bacteria > Gemmatimonadota > Gemmatimonadetes > Gemmatimonadales > GWC2-71-9 > CAVVWJ01. The sequence goes on along the minus strand of DATCWW010000489.1, from coordinate 7,327 downwards.
TGGACACTCTGCACCAGGTAGAGCCCGTCCACCCGCAGGTTGAATCCTCCCGCTGAGCCACTGTTGTAGGCGACCTGGGCGCTCTCGGCGGCGTTGGCGCCGATGGTCACGGTCCGGCTGGAGGGACTGGGGGTGTACTGGGTCGAGCCGTCGGACACCGGGAGCGCCGTGACGGTGTAATCGCCGGGGACGAGCGCGCTCAGCGTCTGGCTGGAGGTGAGGGACCGATTGTAGCCCGCGGGACCGCTCACGGTGATCGCCGGATCGGCTCCGACCGGCAGCCCGGTCACGGTGATCGTCAGGCTCCCGTTCGCGGGGGCGTAGGACACTGTCGCGCCGGACGGGGTGGGGCTGTCGGCGACGGTGACGGTCTGGCTGGTGGGCGAGGGTGCGTAGGCCTGATCGCCGGATGTCACCACCGCGGCCGCTACGACGTATCCACCCGGGGTCAGCCCGGAGAGCGTGGCGCTCGCCCCGACATTCCGGGCGAAGCCGCCAGGGCCGGTGACGTGGATTTCGGCGGGCGTCCCGACCGGCAGGCCGGAGATACTGAGCTGGAGACTGCCCACGACCGGCCCTATCGGATCGCCCCCGCACGCAGCGAGCAGGCCCAGCAATACCGCGTTTCGAAGGGTGACGCGTGGGCCGCTCATAGGGAATCCGAGGGCTGCAAGGAGTGACACCTAACGCGGAGCCGAGCCTCGCGTTTTGCCCCGTTCGGGGCGGCGTCCCGCCTGGAGGGTCGAGTCCCAAGCTCAGGCGGATCGCGATGTTGGGTGATGACTCAGCAGGAGTCGACGGCGTCGAGCGGCAACAGCCGGGCCAGGGTTACGCGGCCGGTGCGGTAGCCGCGGTGGCCCAGCTCAGGCGGGCGGCCCGGGCGTGGGCCAGCAGATGAATCCCGTCGGAGCGGAAACAGGGCAGCAGGTTCAAGTAGCCCGCGAAATTCGCGGCCATGGTGAACAGGAACAGATCTCCGGCCGGCGTGCCGAGCGACGGCTGTCCGACCACCTGCCACCAGTGGATCGCCAGCAGGAGTCCGAGCAGGTTGCCGAGCCCGCCGGCGACGGAGATGATCGGGGCGCGCCACGCGCGGGGACCCCACTCGAACCGCCAGCTCCCTCGGGCGATATCGCGATAGCCGATCGCGGAGGCGTCCTCGTCGAGGAGGTGCACCGCCCCGATGAAGGGCAGCGCCGCCAGGTGAACCCGGCAGGCGCCGACCCGACCCTGCCAGATGGTGGGCCCGGTCCCCAACCGGATCCCCCACATCCGAACCCGAACCACCCAGGCCGCCAGGGCGTGCCCCAACTCGTGAAAGATCAATGCGATCCACGACGCGGTCGTGCCCATCAGGACGGCCTGCGCCAGATCCCGCCATCCCTGCCCCGTCAACCAATCGACCCACGCGTGCAGATGCATCGTCAACCCCAACTGGGGAAGTTACCTTATACGATACGGTGCGCCTCGGCGGCGCATCTGCTCTAAAAAAGTTAATGCCGATACGTGGCGCAGGGATATAGCTCACAAACTCGACGTGCCGGACGCGGGAGAGGGGGAGGGTGTCTCGATGGAGGAGCTGGCCCCGCAGACGTTCTGCCAGCGCGCGGCGCTCGAATTGGCGGCGTTGATCCGGCACCAGCAGAAGCCGCGCGGACGCACCCGGCGCGACTCCGCGCTGCTCCGCAGCTATGTCGAGCAGGTTCTCGCGAGCGGACATCGGACCGAGAGTCTGCAGAGCGGACCGTGGCAGGTCTCCACCCGCCCGCTCAAGAAGCCGGGCCGCGGCGGGCTGCGCTTCATTCCGCTGGTCACACGCGGGGACACGGTCATCATGGTCTCCACCGCGCAGGAGGCCGAGGAGCTGGCGGCCTTCCTCAACTTCTGCGGCATGCAGGAGTTCAGCGGGCGCTGATCTTCGCCCCGTCGCCGACTCCGAACTCCTGAATCATCCCGTGCTCGTGATGGGGCTTCCCGTCCTTCGCGTCGGGCAGGAAGCAGATCATCCCGTAGTGCCCCGGCGCCAGGTTCACCTCGAAGCTCGCCACGCCACCACGAGCGAGCGGGCTCACCCCGCCCAGCGGCAATCCCGGCGGCGGACCCGCCGGCTTCTCCACCCAGGCCAGCACGTCATGCACCGACTTCCCGGGCGCGAGCCGGACCAGCTCCACCTCGTGGGTCTGGTCGCCATCGTTACGCACTTCGATCAGCCGACGGCCGGGCGCGGGCGACCCCGAGAGCACGAAGCTGTAGTCGCGGAGCGACATGGTGATGTCCGCCCGGGGTGCGGCGGCGGCTTCCCCACCGGCAACGACGGTCAGCGGCCGGATCATCCCCTTCATGAGGTGCGGGACGCCGTCGGCGCTGGGGATGCCGCACACGAGCAGATACCGCCCCGCCGCGAGGACCAGCGTCGCAGTGGCCTCGCCGCCCTCGGGCGCGGGAGCGTTGGGCCCGCCAAGCGAGCGGGCCCAGGCCGGGAACGGGCCGCCCGACGAGAGGGCCGCGCGGAAGTCGACCAGGGTCTTGCCCTGCTCGAGGCGGATCACCCACAGATGATGGAATTCCTTCCCCCGGTTGGTCAGCTGGAACCGCACCGCACCCTCGTGGAGGGTGTCGGGGGCCGCGAGCGCATAGTCGGTGGCCGTGACGGCCACCGTCGGCGGTACCGGCGCGGCGCGAAGGGCCAGGGTGGCCAGGACGGCCGGAACGGCCGCGAGGCCCAACGGGGTGAGCAAGCGAGAACGCATGCGGGCATCTCCGGGTGGAGCGACAGGGTCGGGCGACCGCCGCCCGGCCGACACCCGTGAGACGTGGACCAGGGATGCTTCTTCTCACTCCCTCCCGTCGAAGCCGCGACGCCCGCCCAGCAGCCAGGCCGGATCGTGGTGATCGCCACTGAGACCTTCCGCGGCCTGTCCGGTCCTCGGATCGGTCAGGGGCTCTCCCTCGGGCACCACGTAGAACTGCGCTGCCAGCGGAGCGTGCCGGCCGATACAATCCTCCAGCTCCCCCCACCAGCGGCGGTATTCGGAGGAGACCGGGATCGCCACCGCGGCGGGGGCGGCGTCGGTCGGGGCGAGATAGTCGTGACACGCGGCGCACCACAGGGGCAGCGGCAGCAGGAGCAGCAGACATGAGCGGAGCAAAGGGACTCCAACTAGTGGCCAGCGCTCCGCTGCTGGAAGTCCAGGGCGCGAGTGAGCACCTCCGGGGGCAGGGCGCGGAGGTCGAGGGCGAGCCCGAGCTCGGTCGTGCCGATCCAGGTCACGTGGCCCGACACGGGGCTGGGCTCGTCCACGCCGGGGAGGCGCAGCGTTCCGCTCAGCGTCATCCCGTCGTCGAACCGGTCGGCGGCTTCCACCCGCAGGCGAAGCCCCACCGGCGTGGCGTCGACGACCGCGTAGGTCCGGCCAGTCGTCTCGAGGCTGGGGCAGTGGTCCTGCGGAAAGACCAGGCGGAGCGTCGTCCGGCGCTCCGGCAGAGGCAGAGGAAGGTCGGCAGCCATGGTGGATTACCTTAGAGCGCCGGGTGCCGACCGTCAAACCGGCCGGAAACCCGGCGCGCCGGCCGCGCGTAGGTGAGGCCCGGTTACCGCCCGACTCATCGTCCTCCTTGGAGGCTTCGTGGCACCGACAGCTGTCCTCGCCCTGCTCACTCTCCTCGCCGGCACGACCGCCCCCAAATCGGGTGAGGATCTGGTGCGGCAGATGCATGCGCGTTACGCCGGGAAGTGGTATCGCACCGTCACCTTCGTGCAGACCACCACCTTTCCCGGCAAACCGGCGGAGACGTGGTACGAGGCAGGGACCATTCCAGGCAAGCTTCGCATCGACGTCGCGCCGCTCGACAGCATGACCGCCTTCATGTTCGTGGGCGATTCGTCGGTCGTGTTCAAGGGCGGGCAGCGGGTGGCGGCGCAGGAAGACCGGAACCTGCTCATGACCCTGGGCTTCGATGTCTACGGGCAGGCGCCCGAGGTGACCATCGCGCAGCTCAAGGCGCAGCACGTGGACCTGAGCCGGATCCGCGAGGACACCTGGCAGGGCGCCAAGGTGTGGGTCGTGGGCGCGGCGAAGGGCGACACGACCAGCAACCAGTTCTGGATCGAGCAGGACCGACTGCTCTTCGTGCGGCTCATCGAGTCACGCAAGAGCATCAAGAATCCGGACGCGCCGCCCAAGCTGCTCGACGTCACGTTCGAGGGCTACCAGCCGCTCGGCAGGGGATGGATCGAGACCGAGGTGGTGCTCAAGGTGGACGGGGCGGAAGTGCAGCGGGAGCGCTACGCGGACATCAAGGCGGATGTCGAGCTGCAGCCGGATCTGTACGACACCAAGACGTACCGGAAGCCAGAGTGGATCAAGGCCCGATAGGCCGGGCCTCGATGACGAGCGGCGCCGAGATCACGAAGGTCTCAGGGGTGCCTTAGTGGCCATTTGGACAGGCCAAGTCGCGAAACATGAAGTGCGCCCCTGACAACACCCTGTGGGCGCGGTCCGACGCTTCCAGGCAGATCCCGCGATAGGTAGCGACCAGCGCCGCCAAGCGTGCGGCGCTCGTCCACATGCGGGCCGGCAGGTACGGAAACAGCCCCGCAGAGTCTGGCTTAAGTGCTGCCTGTCGGACGAGTTGACCCATATATCCTCCGCGCCCCGGCGATGTGCCCTAGCCAAGCGTTCAGGGAAGCTTCAGCTTGGGGTGAAGCGCTGGTGATAGGGTATAAGGCCGTGGCGCACTTCTGGCTGTGAGTTGGCCCACCCTTTCCAGCTCAAAAAAAACCGCCTGGTCAACCTGCCGAGGTCGGTCATTGTGGAATCCGCCGGTAACCCAGAGGTTCCGATTACAGTCCTGATTGCCGAGGACGAGGAGATGCTCCGCAATCTCCTTGCTCGGACCCTTTGGGCTGAGGGTTATCGCACGCTCGAGGCCCGGGACGGCAGTATGGCCCTTCACATGGCACGACTTGCCCGCCCGCACTTACACCTGGTCATCACCGATATCGTGATGCCCAACCTGGATGGTCGACAACTAGGGAAGTATTTGGGGATCGAGTGCCCAGAGGTGCCGATCATCTACATATCGGCCTTTCCCCCTGGAGACCTGTTCAGCCGCGACGCCCCCGCCGGGTCCATCTTTCTCCAGAAGCCATTTTCGACCGAGGAGCTCCAGGACGCAGTGCGCTCGTGCCTGTCCGCCAGACGATTCAAGGAAAAGCGCTGAGACGGGGCGAGAACCTCTCACATGACGTCTCCCGCGAGCGCGGGGCGCGGCCATGTGAAGGGTCGGTTTGTGCCCTGCTGGATGGTGCAAAGCTGCGGGGTCAAGCAGGTAAGTCAGTGCGCCGCGTAGGAATCGAACCTAAAACCTAGTGATTAAGAGTCGCTGCAGCCCGACCCCTGGTGTGCGTCCCTGTGCGACAGGTGACTAGCTGGCGGCGACATAGCCCGCAGCACACCGGTCGGACGGCGACGGGCGCTGACCGAAGCCCGCCCGAACGGCCCACGATAAGTCCCACGACAGCGATCATCGACGAACCCCAGACCGAAGTCTCGCAGGGTAAGGCAGGCAGGGCGACTTATGTAAACTGCCGCTCGCCATCTGTTAGCAGGGTGGCCAGGGCGTCAAGGTGCTTGGCGACCGTGTCCGTTGCAGGCGTTCCTGGGGTTTCGAAGTAGTAGAACTCGGCTGCCCTAACGGGGACATAAGCCGGTTCTCCTGTTCCTCCGTGTCCGATGAATGGCATGAAGACTCTCTGGCCGACCTTCGGAGGCGCTTCCTTGAGCAACCAGTCTCGCTCGGTGCGGAAGAATTCAACTGCTTGGTTTCCACTGAGGCTATCCCACCATTGCTTCCAGGCCGGGTGCTTTTCATGCTTTGCCTTGAGGCGATGAACCGCCGCGCGGGCGAAGACGATTGATGCTTCTAGGTACGCCTCAAAACTCCACTCTGGCGTCCGCTGGTGCAGACTGGGCCAGCTCGAGAAAGAACCTCGCACGGGAAAGGGCTGAGCGGGAATCGTGAGTTAGCTGCATAGGCTTGATGGTTCCCCGGCCGAGCTCAGCCGCCTTCGGGACGCGTGAACTCCTCCCCACAGAAGCACCGATGCGGCCCGTGGTCCCCCCGGTCACCCGTACACCAGTGCTGCGATCCCCTGCCCTGGCCCCGGCACCCCGGAGCGTTCGCGTAGCACGGGAGCTTCGACGGCAGATCCCAGGGCGCTGGTTGAGGGTCAGTTGATCCCATGGCCCCAGTCTACACCCGGCGACTTTTCGGGAGTCAAGAGCATGGATGCGTTCTGGTTTCCCGTCAGCGAGCCGGAGGGCTATTGGGGCTCAGCGCACTCAGCGGCGCTTCCACCCGGTGTGCTCGCGCCCCTCGGGCGTGGAGGCACGATATGGTCAGGAAGGTGACCGCCTGATGGTCAGGGTCGAAGCGGTCACTAGCCTTGAGAAAAGGCGAGAGCCGGGCCGGGCAGGCGCCTCGGCCGGCTCATCGGGCCGCCTTACGGCGTATACAGCTCACTCGGGTTGGGTACCGTGAACCCGTCGTGACTTCCCCCGACCGCCAACAGGTAGGCCTTTCCGTCGATCATCACCCTGGACGCAGCCTCGTGGCTGAACGTGGGGCCGCGCTTCGTCTTCCAGACGTTGGTCACGGGGTCGTATGACCAGAGCGCGCCGGCGCCGGGGCTGACGAGCAGCTTGTTGCGCACCACCGCGCCAACGACCGGAGCCGCCCCAGGCATCGGGGCGAGCGTCTTCCAGATGTTGGTCGCGGGATCGTACACGTCGAGCGTGGCGGTCCGAGGGGAGGTGTTCGACCCGCCGCCTGCCACGTAGAATTTGTGATCGATCACGCCGCCGGCGCCATGGTTATGGTTGTGAGGAGCTTCCGCCAGAGTGGCCCAGGTATTGGTGACGGGGTCGTAGCGGAACAGGGTGCGGATAAGCTCCTCCGCGCAGGAGCGCGGGTCCGGAAAACGATCGCCGTCGCAGAGGCCCGGCAGCACGTAGATCTTGTTCTTGATCACGCCGGTGACTCCGCCCGAGCTGGCCTTGGGCAGGTCGGCCTTCCGAATGAATCGGTTGGCGTCGAATACGAAGGCCACCGTCTGGAAGGTGGTGGCCTCGCTTCCTCCCCCGAACGAGATCCCGCCCGAGTAGTAGAACTTGTTCCCGATCTTGCCGATGCCATTCATGCTGGCCCCGAGGGCGCTACCCACGTCTCGCCAGGTGTCCGTGGTCACATCATAGGCGTCCAGGCTTTCCACGTCGCCACCCTCATTGCAGATCGTTCCGCCGAAGGTGTAGACGGTCGATCGGCC
>DATCWW010000171.1:0-2725 GCA_036566145.1 Gemmatimonadales bacterium | reverse complement strand
GGACGGCCGCTCACCGCCACCTCATGGACGCTCGACCGCCTGGAACTCGGGAGTGATGCCGCCGCTGGCACGGGGATATCCGATGCGCTTGTGGTAGGTGCCCGACATCACCCGGGCGAACTCCCGCTTGATCCGATCGAGGTCGCCGAGGGTGAGCGGGGCGTCGTCGAGCTGGCCCGAGGCGAGCTTTTGCGCCACCAGCTGCTCGATCGCCTCGCGCACCCGATCCGGACTGCGGTCCTCGAGGACCCGGACCACCGCCTCCGCCGAGTCGGCCAGCATCGCCACCGCGGTCTCGGCCGACTGCGGCCGGGGCCCCGGGTAGCGGTAATCGGCCGGGTTCACCCGGCCGTCCGGATCGCGCAGGCGGGCGCGGGTGAGAAAATAGTTGATCTCAGTTGTCCCATGATGTTCCGGGATAAAGGCTTTCACGATCGGTGGAAGGGCGGCCGCCTCGGCCAGGGCGATGCCGTCCAGCACGTGCGAACGGATGATCCGGGCCGAGTCGATCGGCAGCATGTCGTCGTGCGGATTGGGTCCGCCGGCCTGATTCTCCACGAAGAAGCCGGGATTGGCCAGCTTGCCGATGTCATGGTAATAGCAGCCCACCCGGGCGAGCAGTCCGTTCGCGCCGATCATGTTGCAGGCCGACTCGCAGAGGTTCGCCATGGCGAGCGAGTGGGCCCAGGTGCCGGGCGCCTCGAGGGCCAGACGGCGGAGCAGCGGGCGGCCGAGGTCGGACAGCTCCAGCAGGGTGAGGTCGGTCGTGATCCGGGTGGCCGACTCGGCCATCGGCATCACGATCATCGCCAGCGAGGCGCTGGCCGGCGCCATCAGCACGCCGAGCGCGGCGCTCGCGACGATCGTCACGGTGGGCCAGCCGTTGATGAGGCCGACGGTGACCGAGGCCAGCACTCCCGCCAGGGCCAGCATCCCGATCGTCAGGTAGAGATGCCGGCGCCGCCGCACCACCCGGATCGCCACCGCCCCCGCCACGCCGCTCACCACGCCGAAGAAAAGGATGTCGCTGCTCCGGAGCGCCCATTGCCCGTCGAGCAGCACGGCCAGGATGAGCGCGGCGGTGACGCCGATGCGGCCGTTGTAGAGCAGCGTGATCACGATGATCGCGAACGGGATCGGCACCAGCTCCGGACGCCCGGGGAAGACGGCGTAGAGGCCGGCGGTCATCAGCAGCACCAGGGAGAAGATGGCGCCGAAGAACGCCATCTCCCGGGCATGCTGGTAGGTCTCCCGGCGGTAGAAGGCGACCAGCAGCCAGAACGCCGAGAGGAGGAGCGCGTTGTGGAGGAGCGCCCCGATCGCCGCGCGAAGCCGCAGATGCTCGGCCCCGCGGCGGACGATCTCCTGCTGCAGCACCGCGAGCTTGCTGCGCGCCTCCTCGGTCACCGGCTGGCCGGCGGTGGTCAGCACCTCGCCGGCGGCCACGCTGTACTTGATGGGATCGACGCTGCCGCGGAGCTGCTCCCGCCGCGCTGTGGTGAGCGGCAGATCGGGCACGATGGTCGGCTGATAGAAGGCGGCCACCAGCCGCCGGAGCGTGCGCTGCCCCACCGGACTCTCGATCCCGGTGCCCGCCGCCTCGGCCTGCTCCATCAGGTCGGCGAAGGTCAGGATCGAGTCGCGCGGCAACACCCACTCCTGGTCGCCCCGGCGCAGGGTGACGGTCGGGCTCGGCTCGCCCCGGACGACGCCCGCGTCGGCCACGCCGCGGGAGAGCGCCTCAGCCAGGAAGTGGGTCACCGTCTCCTGCAGCGCCTGCCGCTGCGCGGCATCGGTGAGGTAGGCGGTCTCGTCGGGACCCAGGCTCACCCGGGTGGCGGCGACCGCGCGGAGCAGCTCGGGGCCCTGCGCCTGGGCCCGCTCGAGCTCGGCGAAGAAGGCGCGGGCGGCGGTGAGCGCAGAGTCGTACGCGGTGGGGCTGTAGCGGAACACCGGTTGCGCCCCCAGCGCCCGGCTCTCGCCTTCCCGCGCCATCTCCTCGGGGGACTTCCGCACCTGATAGCCGAAGGGCGCGACGATGGTGCGGCCGGCCACCTGCCCGACCGACGGGAGCACGGCGACCTGGCCCGTCGGCGGCGGGAACAGCAGGTACGCCACGACCGCCGTCGCGAGCAGGGGCGCCCAGCGCACCAGGTGATACCAGATCCTCCCGCCGCCATCCACCGGAGGGTCGACGGGCCGGGACCGCTCCCTACGGGGCATCAGCCGTTCTGGTCCTCCGCATAGGCCCGAATGATCTCGCGCACGAGCCGGTGCCGGACGACGTCGGTCTCGTGCAGGTAGCAGAACGCGATCCCCTCGACCCCCGGCAAGAGCCGCTCGATCTGCACCAGGCCGCTCTCCTCCCGCCTCGGCAGGTCGATCTGGGTCTTGTCGCCGGTGACCACGGTCCGGCTGTTCACCCCCAGCCGGGTGAGGAACATCTTCATCTGGGCGCCGGTGGCGTTCTGCGCCTCGTCCAGGATGATGAACGCGTCGGCCAGGGTGCGCCCGCGCATGTAGGCCAAAGGCGCGATCTCGATGGTGCGGGTCTCCAGCGCGCGCTGCACCCGGTCGTGCGGCATCATGTCTTCGAGCGCGTCGTAGAGCGGACGGAGATAGGGATCGACCTTGGCCTGCAGGTCGCCCGGGAGGAAGCCGAGCGACTCGCCGGCCTCCACCGCCGGGCGGGCCAGGATGATCCGGCGGACCCGCTTCCGGGCCA
>DATCWW010000442.1:0-6690 GCA_036566145.1 Gemmatimonadales bacterium | reverse complement strand
TCGGGCAGCCCGCCACCCGCGCGGTGGCGCGGATTCAGGCTCCGATCCTCGCCGCGCTCGGTGATGCGCCGCCCGACGCCCGCCTTTTCCTCGAAGCGTTGATCCGCCTGGCCCCCGAGACCTCGACGGTCACCGCGCTGGCGGAGCGTCTCTTCGTGCGTCCGAGCACCATGATGTCCCGATTCGCCCGGGCGGGTCTCCCTTCGCCCAAGAACTACCTGGCGGCGGTCCGGCTGCTCCACGCCGCGTACCTGTTCCAGGCCGCGGGACTCTCCGTCGCCGACGTGGCCTATCGCCTGGAGTACTCCTCACCCCAGAGCTTCGGACGGCATCTCCGGGCCATGCTGGGCATCACGGCGGTCGAGTTCCGCCGCCGCTTTCCCTTCCCGGTCGCGCAGGAGCGCTTCGTCGAGCTGATGATCGAGCCGTACCGGGAAGTCTGGCGAACCTTTCACCCGGTGGCGGTGAGCCGCTCGCCGGCGGTCACTTGAGGCGGTGGTACTTGCGGAGAATCGCCTTGAGTCGGTCGTGCGGCAGTGCGGGCACCACCAGGCCGTTGGCGCCGCGCATCGTGCGGGCGGCGAGCATCGCGTTGATGATCGCTTCCTCGGTGGCCTGCACCGTGGCCTCGTTGAGCGCGTCGGTCTGCTCGTCGGGCACCATGCGGACCGGCAGGGCGCCGTCCGGCCCCGGCGGCGGGTCGGTGTTCTGGGTCGAAAACGCGATCATCAGGTCCCCCGATCCCGGGCCGGCAATCCCGCCCATCCGGCCGATGCCGAGCGCCGCTCGGCGCGCCAGCCGGCGGAGCTGGTGCGGCAGAAGCGGCGCGTCGGTGCCCACCACCACGATGATCGATCCCTGGTCGCCGCTGCGGCCGGCCCGTCCGGTCGGACAGCGCCGGGCCGCTCGCGCGGAGTCGAGGTCGGGGCCCTCGTAGCATGGCTCGAGGTCGGTGATCTCCTGCCCCACGGGCGCTCCCGCGATGCGGAGGAGGCGGCGCTCGCCGAAGTTGCACTGCACCAGCACGCCCACCGTGTACCCGCCCCGCTTGGTGGTGAGCCTCCGGCTCGCCGTGCCGATGCCGCCCTTGAAGCCGAGGCAGATCATGCCGGTCCCCCCGCCGACGTTCCCTTCGGGCACCGGTCCGGACGCGGCGTGCTCGAAGGCCTCGAACACGTGCTGCTTGGTCACGTGAAAGCCGTAGATGTCGCTCAGCTCGCCATCCCAGGTCTCGGCGACCACCGGCAGACAGCAGTTGAACGCGTCGTTCACGATGCGGGGCCGTCCCCACTCGATCACCGCGTCGCGCACCGTCCCCACGCTGTTGGTATTGGTGAGCACGATGGGGTACAGCAGGAGGGCGTAGTCGTCGATCCAGGCGGTGCCCGTCATCTCCCCGTTGCCGTTGAGATTGAACCAGCCGGCGAACACCGGGGCCAGGTTCCGCGCGCCGCGGGGGAAGATCGCGGTCACCCCGGTGCGCACCGGCCCGCTGCCTTCCTTGAGCGCGCCCTCGCCCCGGATGATGGTGGTATGCCCGACTTCGACGCCGGCGACGTCGGTGATTGCGTCCAGCGGGCCCGGCGTTCCGTCCAGTGCGATGCCGATGTCCCGGGCCCGCTCGGGCCGCTCCTGCGCCGCCAGTCCGGCGGCCCAGAGCAGCAGCATTCCAGCGAGGAGCGCTCTCATCGCGAGCGGAAGATGAAGTACACCGCGCCCATCAGGCAGGCGGCGGCCCAGAGGTAGTCCAGTCTGAGCGGCTGTCGCATGTAGATCGCGGCGAAGGGGACGAAGACCGCAAGGGTGATCACCTCCTGCAGGATCTTGAGCTGGGCCAGCGACAGCGCCGCGTAGCCGATCCGGTTGGCCGGCACCTGAAGCAGGTACTCGAACAGCGCGATCCCCCAGCTCACCAGCGCCGCGATCCACCAGGGCCGATCGGCCAGGTTCCGGAGATGGGCGTACCAGGCGAAGGTCATGAAGACGTTGCTGCAGAGGAGGAGCAGCACCGTCTGAATCGCGATCGCCCCGCGGGCCGTGTCCGGATTCACCGCGCGGCTCCTGCCGTCGGGCCCGCCGGGCGCAGCGTCGCGTCCACCGCCCGGCCGATCCGGGCCACCCGGTCCGGTATGCTCGCCGCGTCGGCCAGGGTGGTGCGGAAGTTGACGATGCAGGCGCGCAGCGCGAAGCGCCCGTCGAGCACGGCGTTACTCACGAAGAGCTCTCCTCCCAGTTTGAGCCGGGCCAGGACCGCCTCGTTGAGCCGGTTGAGATACTCCTCCGGCTCGGCGCCCCCGGCCGGAAGGTCCGGCGGGCGGTAGCGGAAGGTGGCGATGCTGAGGTTCAGGGTCAGGGCGTCGATCTCGGGATGCGCCTCCGCCGCCCGGTACAGCTCTGCCGCCATCCGGCAGTCGTCGGCGATCATGCGCTGGTAGCCGGCGCGTCCCGCGCGGCGAAGTCCCAGCCAGACCTTGAGCGCCCGAAAGCCGCGCGAGTTCTGCAGCCCGAGCTCGAGGTAGTTGATCGGCGGTTCGTCGCCCGGCGTGCCGAACCGGTAGTAGCTGGGCGACCAGCTGAATGCCTCGGACAGGTGCGCGGGGTCCCGCACCAGGACGCATCCCGCCTCCAGCGGAGCGTACAGCCACTTGTGGGGATCGACGGCGAGGGAATCGGCCAGGGCGAGCGCGTGCAGGTCGGACGGGGCGTCGGGCAGCACGGCGGCGGGTGCGCCGTAGGCCCCGTCCACATGGAGCCAGATCCTCTCCTCCCGGCAGATCGCAGCCAGCTCGCGGATCGGGTCCACCGCCCCGGTGCCGACCGTGCCGGCGGTGCCCACCACCATCATGGCGCGCTCCCCGGCAGCGCGGTCGGCCGCGAGGCGGACTCGGAGCGCGGCCGGGTCCATGCGACCCGCCGAATCGACCGGGATCCAGCGGATGGCGTCGGTGCCCAGGCCGAAGAGATCGGCCGCCTTCTCGACCCAGGTGTGGGCGGCGCTCGAGACGTAAACCCGGCACGGGACTCTCCCGAGCCCGGCGCTCCGAACACCCTCGCCCAGCATCGCGCGGCGCCCGGCCAGGAAGCAGACGAAGTTGGCCATGTTGCCGCCGCTTACCAGGATCCCGCCGCACTCCGGAGGATACCCCACCAGCTCCGCGATCCAGCGGATCGTCTGGGCCTCGATCTCGGTCGCGGCGGGCGACAGCTCCCAGCCGCCGACGTTGGGGTTGACCGCCGAGGCGAGCAGGTCCGCCAGCGCCCCGATCGGCGCTGCCGACGACGTGATGTATCCCATGAAGCGGGGGTGACCATTGCGCAGCGAGTGGCCGAGGAGAAGGTCGGTGGCCTCGTCCACCAGGCGCTCCGCCGACCCTTCATCCTGCGGAAGTGGGGGGCGTCCGATCAGCGGACGGAGCTGGGCCGGCGTCTCGCCCGGGGTGAGCGGGTCGGTCCGGATCCCGGCGAGAAAGGTCGCGATCCGGTCCACCAGCCGATGCCCCAGGCGCCGGAACTCCTCCGGCGACATCTCCAGCGGGGCGATACGCTCCTGGCCCACGAGGTCGTCCGGCTTCAGGGGTCTCCTCGGGGTCAGTCGGCGGCGCGACGCCGCGGTTCGGTCACCGGCACCTCGGCACCGCCGCGGAACTCGAAGTGAGTCTCGTTCAGGGCCCGATCGGGCTGCCCATCGGTCAGTTGCTGCAGGAGGTAGCGGGCCAGGACCACCTCGGCGATCCGCGCCGCCGGCTCCCACTGGCCCGGAACCAGCTCGGGATAGAGCTCGGCGTATTCCGGGCGAAGTCGCGCTTCGCGCATGGTCCCAATCTAGCCGGTCGTTTTGGACCGCGCCCCGCGCAACCTTTGGCGTCGGGCGGGCATCCTATGAGACGCAGGATCTTCCGCAGTACCCGGCCCCCGCCGTCGCGGCCCGCAGTTAGACGTCGGGGGCCTCCTCCTGCCCCACATCAGGCCCGGCGTTCGGCGCAACGCAGCTCGTGGACCTCGACGGGCTCGACCCGGATTCGGGTGTAGACCTGGGTCATGGTGACGGCACGGTAGGCGCACGACTGAGGCTGCCGCCGCGCGCGGAAAAAGACCACGCATTGGCGGACGCTGCACTGCACGGCGGTCGCGGCGCGGTCCAGCATCCCGATCCGATCCGCCAGGACGCGCAGCCAGGGGCCCTCGTCCCCGGCCTCCATCACCCATCTCGTGCTGTCGTTGGTCGCGGGCTGGTCGGTGTACCCGTTCTCGGCCACGAAGAGCTCGGCGCAGCGTCGAGCCATCGCCTCCATGTTCTCACCCAGATCGCGCGCGAGGAGGCAGCGCTGAGGATCGGCCCGGAGCCAGGCGGGGACGTCGTCGGGGACACCGGTGCGCTGAACTGCGCACGCCGATGTCGAGGCGAGCACCAGCAGCCTGGTCGTGCGGCGGCGGATTGAGGTGGACGGCGGGAGCCGGAGCGGCATGGGACCTCCGGAGCTCCTTCAACTTCATCGCTTGGCCGCCCTCGCGCCAGCGCCCGAGCGCGGCCCTCCCAAGGAGGGCCAGACCTCCTGCAGCGTGCGACGCGGCTTCATGGCGACGGTGATCGGCACGTCACGCTCTTCGGCCACCGCCCACCGATGGCCGACGCGCCCCACCTCTCGGACGCTGCGGAAGCCCAGCGCCAGCGCTGCCGGGTCGATGCCGATCGCGAGCACGACCCGCCCGGGCCGAGGCCCCGCGCCGAAGAACCAGTAGCTCCCGGCGGGGCTCACCGGCGGAGGGAGCCGGTAGCGCGGTCCGTACAGCTCCAGGGCCCCGGCTTCGCCGTAATTGCCGGCCAGAATCACCACCTCGGCCCGCTGATCCGCCGGCAGGCCGTGATAGACCCGCGCCACCGCTTCCGCCTGTTGTTTCCACCCGATCATGTCGGCATAGTCCTGCGGCAGCTCTCCGATCTCGCCGGTATTCGTGCGGACCGCCTCGGCGAGGCCCAGCGCCTGGACGTAGACGGCCATCCTGAGCGGCCACAGGTAGGGCAGCCCCAGGGGCGAGATCACCAGCGCGTAGGCGACGAGGACCGTCACCGTGCCCCAGTTGACGAATTCGGCCGTGGTCGACTCGCCCAGCGCCTCCACCTGCACCGCGCCCGCGGCGAACAACGCCGGGTACACCGGGCCGATATAGTAGGCCTTGCCGTGGACGACCAGCAACAGCAGGAAGGCGGCGAGACAGGCGACGCCCAGGCCCCGAAACGCCTCCAGCCGATGCGACCAGAGCAGCCCGGCCAACCCCGCGACCGCCAAAAGCGTCGATGGCCCCCAGAGAATCTGGCCGAACAGGAAATCGATCGCGGTAACCCGCTCGAGCTGGGTCACGCGCAGGGTGGCCAGCTGGTCCAGGATCGGAAATCCGAGTCGGATCTGGCCCACCAGACTGGGTGAGCCGATCGCGAGGGCGAGCACCAGCGCGGCCCAGGGCCACGGTGTCCACAGGGCTCGGCGGAGGCGGCTGAACAGAATGGCGAGGGTGATCGCGACGCCGATCACGCCGATGCTGAACTTGACCAGCAGTCCGAGCCCCAGGGCGAGCCCGAGGACCAGCCAGGAGCCCGGTCCGTACCCGCCCAGCAGACGCGCCAGCGCCAGCAGCGCGAGCATCCACGTCAGCTGATCCAGCACCACGGGCTGGAACAGGTTGGCCGACCGGAGGAAGAGCGGGCTGCCGATCACACACAGGGCGGCCAGCACCTGGGCTCGCCACCCGCCGCCGAGCTCACGGGCCACCAGCGCGGCCAGGATCACCACGCCGGTGCCGGCGAGCGCGGGAACCATCCGGAGGCCGACGAGCGAGTCGCCGACGACGGCGCGCGCCGCTTGCGCCAGCAGCGCGATGGCGGGAGGAAAGTCCATCGACCAGAGCCGAAGATGCCGGCCCATGGCGAGGTAGAGCAGCTCGTCGCGGTGAAACTCGTACGGTGTGATCAGGTTGACGGCGACGTGGAGGGCGAGCTTGAGCCCGGCGAGCACGCCGATCGCGCCGACCGCCAGCGGCGGCCCCCGGAGCCTGCTGGCCGAGACCGTCAGGCCAGCGCCACGCGTTCCTTCAGCACCCACACCTTCATCGCGAAGAAGAGCCGGATCATGGCGGCGTGATCGTCCGGCGACACCAGGATCACCAGGGCCTCACCGTCGGTGCCGCGGGTCGGGCGGACGTTCTGCTTGAGCCGCATACGCGTCTGCAGGGTGTCGAACCAGGCCGGGAGCTCGTGCCGCTCGTCTCCCCGCACCAGATCCTTGGTCCGCTCGCCGGTGGGATCGGCCAGGCTCACCTTGCAATAGCGCTTGCCCCGCGCGTCGCCCCGGGTGGCGCGAGGGAAGGTGAGCGAGCGATTGGGCAGCTCCGCCCAGACCTTCAGGTTCGGGGTCGAGCGCGGCCGCACCTCGATCGGCTCGCTCGAGGCCGCCGGCGCCCGCACCACGAACTCCCAGACGTTCCGCGCCGGAAAGTTGCCGTCGATCACGGCGTACAGATGCTCCGTTCCCGACACCGGGATGCGTCCCCGCGCGCCCGCGAAGGTCCATGTCGCCGGCCGCGCTTCACCCGGACCCACCGCCACCTGATCCAGCCGATACCGCTTGCGCGATGCCATCGGAGATCTCCCGCGTGGGGGGTGGAACTGCTCGAGCGAGCGCCGCCGCGCGGCCC
>DATCWW010000427.1:0-3114 GCA_036566145.1 Gemmatimonadales bacterium | reverse complement strand
CCCGCCGGGCCGAGGCTCGCCAGCGCCGCGGCGTAGAAGTCCGGGCTCGGTTTTCCCGCCACCCGCGCCGTGCGCGAGGTGGCGTACTCGAGCGCCGCGACGAAGGGGCCGGCGTCGAGCGCGAGCCCCTGGTCCCGCTGGAAGTAGCGGTCTCGAGAGAGCGCCACCAGCTCGGCCCCGTCCATGAGGTACTCGAACGCCTCCTGCATCAGGGCATACGACCAGGCGCTGCCGAGGTCGCCCAGCAGGACGGCGTGGGGACGGGCCGAGGCAGAGCCGGCCGTTCCGCCGGCGAGCTCGAGCCCAACCAGGTCCTCCAGCGCGGCCGGGGGCAGGAACGGCGCGACGATCCGGTGGCCCGCTTCATGCGCTACCGCGGCGCCGGCTAGAGTCGCGGTGAAGATCTCCTCGGGGGCAGCCTCGAATCCGTACCCCCGGAGCCGTTCCACCAGCATGGCCCGGCTCCGGCTGGTGGTGTTGGTCACCAGTCGGAACGGCACGCCGCGCTCCCGCAGCCGCGCCAGGGTCGCGGGGGCGCCCGGAATCGCCGCGCCGCCCGCGTAGAGCGTGCCGTCGAGATCGAGCAGCAACGCGGCCGGGCGGGCGGTGGCGGCATCAGGCTTATATTCCGGAATCGTCGTCACCTTCGCTTCACGGTATCCATGCCCGTTTCCGTCCTGATCGTTCGCGCCGCCCTGCTGGCCCGTCTGGCCGGCCCCGCTCCCGCCCCTGTCGCACCGTACCCGTTTGCCGTGGGGGAGACCTTGAGCTACGACGCCAAGCTGGGATACTTCCCGATCGGCTCCGCGACCGCCTCGGTGGGCCGGGCCCGGGAGCAGGGCGCGGACGCGTTCGTCTTCGCCTTTGCCGGGGCAGGCGGCCCGCCCGGGGTCCGGGTCCAGTACGAGCTCACCTCCTGGACCCGCTCAACCCGCTTCGCGTCCCTCCGCTTTCACCGGAAGATGGTGCAGGGGAACAGCGTGGAGGAGCAGCGCTACCAGATCGTTCCCGACTCGAGCCGGTACCGGCTGGAGGGTGGCGGGCAGGACTGGATGGCCCCGCGGGACGCACTCGACGAGCTGGCGTTCATGTACTATCTCCGGACCGCGCCGCTCGAGAGCGGACGGAGCTATACCATCTCTCGCTACTTCCGTTCCGGCTACAACCCGATCCAGGTGCGCGTGGTCGGCCGCGAGTCGGTGACGCTGTACGACAATTCGTCGGTCCCCTGCTTCGTCCTCGAGGTGACGACCCGCGGCACCACGATGCGGGTGCGGCTCACCGACGATGCCCGGCGGCTTCCCGTCCAGGTGGAGGTCCCGATGACCTTCGGCACCGTGAGCCTCGACCTGATCGGGGTCAGTACCGCCCCAGGTAGCTCTCGATCTCCCACCGGCTGACCTGCCGGTTGTACTCCAGCACCTCGTTCCGCTTGGCCTCCAGGAAGCGCTGGGTCAGGTGCTCCCCCAGCGCCGCCTTCACCACCGCGTCCTTCTCGAACATCTCCAGCGCCTCGTGCAGGTCGCGGGGGAGCTCGTCGATCCGGTACTTCCGCCGGTCCCGGTAGCTCATGGTGAAGATGTTGCGGTTGACCGGCTCCCGGGCCTGCAGCTTCCGCTCGATCCCATCGAGTCCGGCCGCGAGCTGCACCGTGAGGGCGAGGTAGGGATTGCAGGACGGATCCGGCATCCGGAGCTCGCAGCGGGTACCGAGCCCCCGTCGGTCGGGAATGCGCACCAGAGGCGAGCGGTTGCGCATCGACCAGGCCACGTTGACCGGCGCCTCGTAGCCCGGCACCAGTCGCTTGTAGCTGTTGATGAGCGGATTGGTCACCGCGCAGAAGCCGCGCGCGTGCTGCAGCAGGCCCTCGATGTAGCTCAGCGCCGTTCGGGAGAGCTGGTACTCCGCCTTCGCATCGAAGAAGGCGTTGTCCTTGCCCCGGAAGAGCGACTGGTGGGTGTGCATGCCGCTCCCGTTGATGCCTTCGATCGGCTTGGGCATGAACGAGGCGAGGAAGCCGAAGCGGTTGGCGACGTTCCGCACGACGAACTTGAACGTGGTCAGATTGTCCGCGGTGGTGAGCACGTCGGCGTACTTAAAGTCGATCTCGTGCTGGCCGATGGCCACCTCGTGGTGCGCCGCCTCCACCTCGAATCCCATCTCCAGCAGCTGCTCGATGATGACCCGCCGGATCTCCTCGCCCCGGTCCACCGGCCCCAGATCGAAGTAGGCGGCCGAATCGTGGGTGACCGGCGTCGGGGCCCCGTCGGCCGACTTCTCGAACAGGAAGAACTCCGCCTCGCACCCCGCCATCATGGTGAAGCCGAGCTTCCGGGCGCGCTCCACCTGGCGCTTGAGCGTGGTGCGGGGGCATCCGGCGAAGGGCTCCTCGTCCGGCGTGTAGATGTCGCAGAGCAGCCGGGCGACCCGCCCCCCTTCATCGTCGTACGGCAGGATCCGGAAGGTCCCCAGATCGGGCTTGAGCAGCATGTCGGACTCCTCGATCCGCACGAACCCTTCGATCGAGGACCCGTCGAACATGATTTCGCCGTCGAGCGCCTTCTCGAACTGACCCCGGGGGACCTCGACGTTCTTGTTCACGCCCAGGATGTCGGTGAACTGCAGCCGGAGGAAATCCACGCCGAACCGGCGGGCGAGGGCGAGGAGGTCGTCCTTGCCCGCCCCGCTCAGGTCGAGGGGGAAGCCTTCGAGGCTCGGCCGCTCGGCTGGGCCGGGCGACCGGGATTTCTGCTGCGCCATGGCTGGGACCCGGGCGAAGGGAAACGGCGGGGCGGCGGCCCCGTGGACCGCTCCAACGGTAAGCGCACCCGCTCCAGCCCGCCACCGATGCCCTACCCGCCCCGTACCGACCGTTGTACGCTTCCACTCCCATGGCCGCCACCCCGTCCCCAACACCCGTCGCCGGCTCCTGTCCGGCGTGCGGGGCAGCAGCCTCGGGCCGATTCTGCAGCGCCTGCGGCGCCGGCCTGAGTCCGCGCGGATGCGGCCACTGCGGCGCGACGCTGTCTCCCCAGGCCCGCTTCTGTCACCGGTGCGGAGAGCCGGTCGAGTCCACTCCGCCGGCGGCCCGGCCGGCCGAGGCCGATCGGCGCG
>DATCWW010000414.1:0-5603 GCA_036566145.1 Gemmatimonadales bacterium | reverse complement strand
CTACCGTGCGTTCCGGGTGCGCGGCCCGCTTCCGCTCGACCTCATCGGCATCCTGGCCGCGATCGCGGATCCGCTGGCCGAGGCGGGGCTGAGCATCTTCGCGATCTCCACCTTCGACACCGACTACGTGCTGGTGAAGTCGCGCGACCTGCCGGCCGCCGTGGAGGCGCTCGAGCGAGCGGGACATCAGGTGAAGGCGTAAGGAATCCTAGGGGAGGTTCCAATGCTGTTGCGCCCGATGGTGGTGGCGCTGGCGCTGAGCGCCGCTGCCTGCGGTAACGACGACGATTCCGATCTCTGCCCAGAACCGACCCAGGCGATCGCCGCGCCGAATGACGCCCGGCCGAACCTGAGCATGGTTCCGGAATGCAAGCAGCCGGAGGCCGGGGGGATGCTGGCCCCCGGCGGGGACCTGGTCGGTCAGTTTCACGACCGGGGGCTGCTGGACGAGCTCATCGTCACCATCGCTCCGGTGACGCTGGGCGCGGGAAAGCCGCTCCTCCCCCGGGCGATCACCACGCCGCCGCTCGAGCTCGCGAGCAGCGAGGTGTACGGCCCATTCGTGCAGCTGCGATATGCGGTGAGGACACGGACCTAGCTTCGGGCATGGCCTTCACCATCCAGCGCGTGGCCGGGCAGGCGATGCCGGCGGCGACCCGTGCGGCGCTGCTCGCCTTGTGCGACGCGGCGTACGGCGAGTCGACGCGATCGTACCTCGACGGCATCGGCCCGGGCGAGCACCTCCTGGGCTTCGAGGACGGGGTACCGGTTTCGCACGTCGTGTGGGTGACCCGGTGGCTGCAGCCCACCGGCATGGCGCCGCTCCGCACGGCATACGTGGAGCTGGTGGCGACCGCTCCCGATTCACAGGGTCGAGGACATGCCACCAGGTTGCTCGAGGAACTCCCCGGAATGGTCGCCGACTACGAGCTGGCCGCGCTGAGCCCGGCCACCGAAGGGCTGTACGCCCGTCTGGGGTGGCGCTTCTGGCGAGGGCCGCTCAGCATTCGCACCGAGACGGGGCTGATACCGACCCCGGACGAGCAGGTCATGTTTCTCCGACTGCCGAAGACCCCGCCGCTCGACGACACCCTGCCCCTCTCGGCCGAGTGGCGCCCCGGCGAAGTGTGGTGAACTCATGAGCGAGATCGCGGACCTGTTCCATCAGCTCACTTTCGGCGTCTACGTCGTGGGCGTCGCCGACGGTGAGCGCCGGGATGCCTTCACGGCGGCGTGGCTCACCCAGACCTCGTTCGAGCCGCTTCTGCTCGCGGTGAGCGTGAACCCGGAGAACGCCTCGCATCCCATTCTCCGCTCAGGGCGGAGCTTCACCGTGAACGTGCTCCGGCAGGGACAGGTCGAGCTGGCGCGGCGGTTCGGGACCCGCTCCGGCCGGGACGAGGACAAGCTCGCCGGGGTGCGCTGGCACGCGGGGAGGGGCGGGGCGCCGATCCTGGACGACGCGCTGGCCTATTTCGAGTGCGAGCTGAGAGAGACGTTGCCAGCCGGCGATCACGAGCTGGTGCTCGGCAAAGTGATCGACGGCCGGATCCTGGCACCCGGGGCTGGGCCGATGACGTACGCCGAGACCGGCGAGCTGGACGGCAGCCGCGCGCTCTACCCCCATCGGTTCTGAGGGCGACCACGATGCCCGAGCGGAATCCGGACTCTCCCGGCGTGCTGGTCTGGCCGCCGGTGCTCTACGGTGGGGCGTTCCTGCTGGGTCTCGTGCTCGCGTGGCTGCTGCCGCTCGGTGCGTTGCCCGCGGTGCCGGCCCGGATCGCGGGGGCGTTGTGCGTGGTGGCCGGCGGGTCGATCGCGCGATGGGGCGAGCAGGTGATGCATCGGGCGGGCACCAACGTCCGGCCCGACCTGCCGAGCACGGCGCTCGTGATCGAGGGACCCTTCCGCTACACCCGGAACCCCCTGTACGTCGGACTCACCCTGCTCTACGCGGGCGTTGCGCTGCTGATTCCGAGCACCTGGCCGCTCCTCCTTCTCGTCCCCGTCCTCCTGGTGATGCGGTGGGGCGTCATCGCCCGGGAGGAGCGCTACCTCGCGGGCAAGTTCGGAGAGCCGTACCGGACCTATCTCACCCGAGTCCGCCGATGGCTGTGACGATGACCTGCAAGCTGATCCGTGCCGGCGAGGCCTACGTCGGCCAGCAGGGATTCACCTATATCGCGGGTCTCACCGGCGGGACCGCCGGCGCCCGGGGGCTCTGCATGACCGTCCTCCCGCTGCCCGACGGGGCGCGCGCGAAGACCCACCTGCATCGCGGGATCGAGACGGCGGCGTACATCATGGAGGGCGAGGTGGACATGTACTACGGGGAGCGGCTGGAGCACTTCCTCCAGGCCAGGGCGGGCGAGTACGTCTACGTCCCGGCCGACGTGCCCCACCTGGTGCTCAACCGGTCGGGAGCGCCGGCCCGCGCGGTGGTGGCGCACTCCGCCGCCGACGACCAGGAGGGGATCGTCCTGCTGCCGGAGCTGGACGGCCTCGTGTAGGGCGCTCGGCGGGGCGTCAGTGCGAGGGGCGACCCTGCATTGCCCCGGCGAGCGCCTCCTGCAGCTCGGTCACGGTGAACGGCTTCCCCAGGTAGCCGACCCGCGCGGCCAGCCCGAGCTCGTCGAGGCGCCGCTTCACCGGGGTCTTCCCGTCGCCGGACATCACGATCACGGCCGGCGGATGGTCCAGGGTCAGCACCCGGCGGAGCACCTGGATCCCATCCATTTCGGACATGTGGAGGTCCACCAGCACGACGTCCGGACGATCCCAGCGCATCAGCTCCACGGCGACGCGGCCGTCCATGTAGGTCCGGGCCCTATGTCCGAGCTCCTGCAGCAGGCGCTGTGTCGCCCGAAGGATCAGCGGCTCGTCATCGATCACTACGATCCTGCGCATCACCATTTCTGCCTGTGCGCTTTCATCGTCCTGTCTGCCGACGTCCACCGGGGCGCGGTGCGCGCCGGCGAGATTCTCGTCCACGATCGCGTTTCTGAGCACTGCGCCTGGCTCCATGACCTGCCATCCGTGGGGTTCGGGCCGCAAGAGTAGGGGGTGCCGCAACGACCGGTCAATCCTGACGCGCGAGTAGTGCATCGCGCGCGGAGGCGCTAGCTTTTCGAATGTTCCCTCTCCCACACTCGAGCATGGCCACTGCCGCCGACGCGCGTGATCATCTGGTCGAGCTGCTGCGCTCGACCTCGAGTCTTCTCTCGGTCTCCCGCGACCTCGACGAGGTGCTCGAGGCGATCACCCGCGGTCTGACCGAACGAATCCAGGGCAGCGCGTGCAGCGTCTGGCTCTACCGCCGCGACGACGAGTGCAACGAGTGCGCGGGGAACAGCGCGGCCGGCACCGGGTCGGCGTTGCATCTGGCTACGATCGCGGGCATCGGCCGCCGGGTCGTCGTCCACACTCACCGCATCCCCCTCGGGCGTTACCTCGTCGGCCGCGCCGCCGAGCGTCGAGCGTCGATCCGACTCAACGATTTCACCGAGCGCTGGCGAGCCTACCGGGGAGGCCGGCTTGAGCACCCGTTCGACGATCCGGGCGACGAAGACGATGTCGTCGTCCAGCAGATCATCGGCTGGGGCGGTGTGGGGGCGGCGCTCTATCCGCTCCTGGTGCGGGAGGAGCTGGTGGGGGTACTGGGTGTCTGGGCGCACCGGCCGCTGACCGACGAGGAGACGGCGTTCTTCGAGCTGTTCGCGGGCCAGGCCGCGATCGCGATCAAGGGCGCGGAGCTGTTCTCCGCCCTGGAGCGCGCGAACCTGGTGCTCGAGGCCGAGAACTCGGAGCTGCGAGGTGCGACGACCGGCGGCCGCGCCGAGGGCGTGATCGGCGAGAGTCCGGCGCTCCTCGAGGTGCTGCGGCAGGCACGCCAGGTGGCTCCTACCGACACCACCGTGCTGATCTTCGGGGAGACGGGAACCGGTAAGGAGCGGCTCGCCCGGCTGCTGCACGAGCACAGCCACCGGCGGGACCAGCCGATGGTCAAGGTGAACTGCGGCGCGATCGCCGCGGGGGTGGCGGAGAGCGAGCTCTTCGGCCACGAGCGCGGCGCCTTCACCGGGGCCTCGCAACGGCGGATCGGCCGGTTCGAGCTGGCTCACCGGGGCACGCTGTTCATGGACGAGGTGGGCGAGCTCCCCCCCGACCTGCAGGTGAAACTCCTCCGCGTCCTGCAGGAGCGCGAGATCGAGCGGGTCGGCGGCGCGCAGGCGATTCGGGTGGACGTGCGGGTGGTCGCCGCGACCAACCGGGACCTGGAGGAGGACGTGCGCGCCGGCCGCTTCCGCACCGACCTCTACTACCGGCTCCACGTGTTACCACTCCGCATGCCGCCGCTGCGCGAGCGTCGGGAGGACATCCCCGCGCTCGCGATGCACTTCCTCGACCTGTACGCTCGCCGGCTGGGCAGGCCGCTCCGGGGGTTCACACCGGACACCATGCGGCGCCTGGAAGCCTACAGCTGGCCGGGCAACGTCCGGGAGCTGCAGAACGTGGTCGAGCGGCTCTGCGTCCTGGCGACGGGACCGATGGTGAGCGGCGAGCCGACCGTCACCCTGCCTTCGGCCTCGCGGCAACCGGACGAGGCTTCGGACGACTCGCTTCGTGCGGTGGAAAAGCGGCATATTGAAGCGACGCTGGAGGGCGCAGCCGGACGGATCGAAGGCGCGGACGGCGCCGCGGCTCGGCTGGGACTCGCGCCAAGCACGCTGAGGGCGCGGATGCGAAAGCTCGGCATCCGCCGCCAGCGGTAACCCCAGCCACCACCGAACGCGGCCAGCCACCACCAGCCGTGGCGACTGGCGGGTGCCCACCAGGGCGCCGCGACCAGGACCGCCCACCCATCCGCGGACGCCTTCGACGCTTAGCACATCGCGCAACCCCGGCGACAGGTCTGGCCCGCCGTCTGCTTCCGACGCATGCGACACCCAGACCTGAGAGCGTCAGCATGTGCTATCCGTTGATCGAGCCGTCCAGTCCTCCGCACCTCGAGATCGTCCCGTCCCGCGCCCAGGCGCCGAGGCGTCCTGCCGCGCGCCGGCGCGGCGAGATCGTGCATGCCGCCGTAGAGATCATCGCCCGCGACGGTGTGGGCGCATTTCGGGTGGAGGACGTCGGCCACCGGATCGGTGTGGCCAAGACGACTATCTACCGCTACTTCGCGACCAGAGAGCGGCTCCTGGTCGAGGCGATCCGCCAGATCACGGCCGATCACCTGCGGCCGTTGCTCGAGCCGTTGCCACCGGGGCCTTCGGAGTTCCGGCTGGAGCACTTCGTGTTCGGCCTTTGCCAGGCGGCCCAGCAGCCGTCGGTGCAGGCGGTGTTCGGCCCCGGGCCGGCAGTGGTGGTGGCCGAGTCCGCCCTCGCCGGGGACCTGGTGAAGGCGACCCTCACCCGGCTGGCGGATCGGCTCGCAGAGTTGGCCGGGCGCAGCGGCGTGGACCGGCGGCTCGCCCCGTTGGCGCCGGTGCTGGTGAGCGGGATCTTCGCGTCGGCGGGGTGGTCCCAGACGACGTGCTGCGACAGCATGGCCGAAGCGCTGGCGGGGTAGCGGCCGAACGGCAGCCGTGGGTTGACGAACCAGC
>DATCWW010000399.1:0-13452 GCA_036566145.1 Gemmatimonadales bacterium | reverse complement strand
CCGGCGGCGGATCGAGGCCCGGAGATCGCCCTCGTGTCGCAGCGCCTCGAAGGCCATCGGCACCCGGCGCGGGGGGGCAAGCCGGGCGAGCAGCGCGGTGGTATGGTCCCGCAGGGCCGCGATGCCGTCGCGGGTGGCCCGGCAGCTCGGGCACCCGGCGAGATGGCTTTCGATCTCGACGCACTGAGACCGGCTCAGCGCCTGGTCGAGGTACGCGTGCAGCTCGTCTTCAGGAATGTGCCGCATCGGTCCCCGTCCGTGTGTGCCGCCGATCGTGCGCTTCGACCAACCGGCGCCGCGCTCGTGCCAACGTCGTGCCCACCGCGCCAACCGCCAGGCCGGTCTGCGCGGCGATCTCCGGATAGCTCAGCCCGGCGTCCCAGAGCAGGAGGATCTCCCGGTCTCGTGAGGTCAGAGAATTGAGCGCCTCCTGCACCGCCGCCATCTGCTCGTCGTGCTCCACCGCGTCATCGGGCGCCAGCTCCACCGCCGGCAACGCCACCGGATCACCCTTGAGCAGGGTGAGGTGACGCTTCCGCCGGACGGCCGCCCGCGCCTCGTCTCTCGCCAGGTTGGCGGCGACCGCGAACACCCAGGCCCGCGGCTTCTCCGGCCGATGGGCGAGCGCACGGACGAAGACCTCCTGCGCCAGATCCTCGGCCCGCTCCGCATCCCAGACCTTGCGGTAGAGGAAGCGAACCACCGCCGTATAGGTGCTCTGGTAGAGTTGCTCGAGCTCGTCGCTCACGCTGCCTCGCTTGTTGCCCGAAAAAGACGGGCAACTCCCCCTGGCTTGCACACTTGACGCACTTTGCACCGCCCCATCAGGGTCGCCCCCTCCGCCTGGGCCCAAAGACGCAGCCGGGATGGAGTCCCTGGTTCTTCGGGGGCCATTCGGAGCACAGGTCGGGCTTGGCCGGCCGACCATCCCTCCGGACCCGACCGTGGAGGCTGCACCCGACCCCGTCGTCGTCCAGATATCCGCAGGCCGAGATCAGCTCCGCCTCGAGCGAGAAGTCCCCGGCCCGCTCGATCTTACAGAGATACGGCGAGCGGCGCGAGCGCACCAGCGCCTCCAGGCGGGACTCGTCGTTGGTGCACATGATCTCGATCTGCAGGTCCCTGCAGCAGGCGGCTCCGCGCCGGTGGTCCGCCGTCTGGCAGGGGGCTTCGGCACAGGGGTTGGCGCTCTGCAGGACCGGGAGCGCACGGGTTCGTGGTGGCGGCGCCATCGGGAGTCGTCGCACGGCGGCTCGCTGGCGGTCCACCACCTGAAAGCGGTCCGAGCCCAATTGCCGGGGCTGGCGCCGGCGGTGCGGGACCGGCAGAGGGGCGGTGAAGCCGTACAGGCTGCACCCCGCCGCGCCGCCCTGCTCCTTGAGCCAGCGACAGGGGACGTGCAGGACGGCGTCCACGTAGAGGTCGCCCTCGTCCGCCCAGAGCTGCCCGAAGGTGATCTGTGCGGTATGACCCAGGAGCCAGGTGGCCTCGTGGTCCAGTGACGTGGTGCCTTCCTCCAGCG
The DNA here is from genome assembly GCA_036566145.1 of Gemmatimonadales bacterium. Lineage (GTDB taxonomy): Bacteria > Gemmatimonadota > Gemmatimonadetes > Gemmatimonadales > GWC2-71-9 > CAVVWJ01. The sequence continues at coordinate 11,930 of DATCWW010000399.1, read as the reverse complement.
AGCCGACCCGCAGCGTCACCGGCAGCGATCGGCACTGGCGACCGAGTTGCCGGCACGGCGGCGCCCACATCGGGAGCGGTTTCGTCATCAGGTCCGGCATTGTCATGGCAGCGTCAAAGGTATACCTGCGCTGGGTCCGGTGGCCGACACCCCCACCCCTCTTCCTTTTGTGCGCGCCCACAGTATCTTTGTGAACTCGTTCACAAAGTCGGACACTACCAAGTTGGGAGGCAGACTGGCGATGCGTGTGACTTCCGTGGCGGCGGGGCTTGCCGTCCTACTCGCTGCCTGTGGCGGTGGCGAGAAAAAGGCTGAAGAGCAGACGACGGCGACCCCCGAGCAGCCGGCCCCCTCGGCCGAGACTGCCGCTCCTGCTGCCGGCACCGGGGGGTCCCATGATGTCCAGATGGTGCTCGAGGGCAGCACCTACAAGTTTTCGCCCGATCAGCTCACCATCAAGTCGGGTGATGTCGTCACCTTCCACAACGTGACGGGCGGTCCGCACAACGTGTCATTCTGGACCGACAGCATTCCCAAGGGCGCCGCTGACGCGCTCAAGAACGGGATGCCCGACCAGATGGCTCCGCTCGAGGGCCCGCTCCTCACCGAGCCCAACGGCACCTACAAGGTCACCTTCACCAACGCCCCGGCCGGCGACTACAAGTTCTACTGCCTGCCGCACCTGGCGCTGGGGATGCACGGCAAGATTACGGTGCAGTAGTCGGTCGCGCCGCGATTCTCGCCCTCCGGGCCTCGTGCCCGGGGGGCTTTTCGTGTCTGCTCGACTCAGTCGTCGGGCGCGTGATAGTGCCGCAGCGCGAAGGGCACGGCGATGCCTATCACCAGGCCGGTCAGCGCATCCACCCCGTAATGCATCTGGCAGTACACCACGCCGACGGTCAGCAGCACCGTGGGGATCAACAGGGCGAGCCCGAGCCGCCGGCTCCCCTGCGCCGAGGAGATCGCGGTGGCTACCGTGGCGGCGACGTGCGAGCTCGGGAACGCGGCGCCGTACGAGCTGCCCGTGGCCAAGGTCTCGTAGACCAGCCGCGCGAAGAAGTTGTCGGTGAACCAGGCGGCGGGGCGGGGAAACTCGTAGTAGGGCCCGGCGACCGGGAAGAAGATGAACACCAGGTAGCAGAGCACGAAGGTGGTCATCAGCACCAGGATGAAGTGGCGCAGGGAGGCCAGGTCGCGCCGCAGCGCGAAGTAGAACGCGGGGACGATGACGATCACGTAGTAGCAGAAATACGCCGCGTGGAGGACCGTGGACCAGAACCGGCTGGGCATCCGCTGCCACCACTCGGCGCTCACCTGCATCCCGAAGACCGCCAGCTCCCAGCGCTGTACCAGCGGGTCGTGAACCGCCACCGCGCCCGAGCCGCTCAGCACATCGAGCTCGCCGTACAGCCCGAGCACGAGGAGGAGGGGATAGACCTCGCGGATCGCGCGCCCGAACGTGCCGAGTCCGGGGCGGGTGAGCAGAAAAAGCAGCAGGACGAAGAGCGCGTGGGCGAGCAGGAGCCACCAGCATTCCGGAATCCGATCCAGCCGTCCCGCCGCCACCACCGAGACCACACCCAGATACGCGAGCAGCAGGACGTCCACCGGCCGGAGCGCTACAGCCACCCGGCACTCCTATACCATCGGTAGGTCTCGGCCAGCCCGGTCCGGAGGTCGCGCGCCGCCGACCATCCGCTGTCGCGCGTGAGCGGCGCGGGATCGCCGGTCCAGGCCGGCTGGAAGAACTCGTTGGCCTTGTCGGCGGTCAGGATGGTCGCCCGGCGGGCGATTCGCGCCGCCGTCCCGGTCACGCCGAGGAGCGCGCGGCCGACCAGCGCAGGGACCGGAATCACCAGCGGCCGTCGGCCCATCGCTTCGCCGACGCAGCGGACCAGCTCGGCGCTGGTCACCACCTCGGCATGGCAGGCGTAATACGTGCGGCCGGCCGTGGCGCCGGACCGGGCCGCGGCGATCAGCGCCTCCGCGAGATCGGCCCCGTGCACCGCCGAGAGCTGCTGAGTCCCATACCCGAAGACCGGCGCGAGCCCGAGGCGAACCAGCTGGAACACCTTGAGGACCTCGCGGTCCCGGGGGCCGTAGACGGTGGGGGGACGGATGACGGTCCAGGGCAGGGAAGAGGCGCGGACCACTTGCTCGGCGGCGAGTTTGCTGCGTCCGTAGGCGGTAACAGGAGCCGGAGACTCGTCCCCCCGGAGGGGATGATCCCGCGGCGACGGCCCCCCCGCGGCCATGGAGGAGACCAGCACCAGCCGGGGGCGTCCCGCCGCCTCGGCCGCGGCCACGACGTTGGCTGTCCCGTCACGGTTGGCCGCCAGGAACTCGGCCTCGTTCCGGGCCGCTACCACCCCCGCCACGTGATAGAGCTCGTCCTGCCCCTCGGCCGCGCGTGCCAGTGCCGCCGTATTGCGCAGGTCGCCGGACACGACCCGGACACCGAGCGGCTCGAGCGCCCGCGCCTTTTCCGCCGAGCGGGCCAGCACGGTGACGTCGTCCCCCCGGCGGCGGAGGGCTTCGGCGAGGTGGCTGCCGACGAACCCGGTCGCGCCGGTGACCAGCACCTTCATCGCTAGAGTGCCCGATCGTAGAGGCGATAGGTCTTGTAGACCCGAAAGCCCATCTTCTCCAGGCCGGCGTTCATCGCCGGGTTGTCTTCCAGGATCCAGCCCGCCTCACCCCAGGTGATCCCGAACTTCTGGCCGCACACGGTCCAGATCCAGTGGTAGAGCATGGCGTCCACGCCTTTGCCCTGGTACTCCGGCAGCATCCCGAGCAGCAGGATCCGGGCGCGAACGAACTTCCGCCGCCAGAGCCGCCAGAGGAGCCGGGGCAGCACCGGCAGCAGGTAGCCCCCGCGATTACTCCGGAAGACCTCGTTCAGGTCCGGGAGCACGATCCCGAATCCGATGACCTTGCCGTCCTTCTCGGCGAACGGCACGATGTCCGCGATCACCACCGGTTTGAACTGCTCGGCCAGGTGGTCGATCTCGTGCTCCGTCATCGGCACGAAGCCCCAGTTCTTCTGCCAGGCCGCGTTGTAGATCTGCTTGATCCGGTCCACGTCGGCGTGGAACTGCTTCATATCGAGCGGACGCAGGGTGATCTCCTGCCGTTGCCGGATCAGCTCGGTGCCCCGGGCCAGGCGCTCGGGCACGGGGACGTAGCCTTCCATCGAGCCGCCCTGGTACACCAGCAGGTCCTTGGCCTTGGTGAAACCGGCCCGTTCCAGGACCGTGACGTAATAGCGCGGGTTGTGCGGCATCATGAGCGTGGGTGGCGTTTCGAACCCGTCCACCAGGAGCCCGCACTCGTCGTTCACCGAGAACGAGGCCGGCCCCCGCAGGGTGTCGAAGCCGCGTGCACGGAGCCACTCGGCCGCCGCCGCGAACAGGGCGTCGGCCACGGCCTGGTCGTCCACGCACTCGAAGAAGCCGAAGAAGCCCACCCGGTCGCCGTGGGTCTCGTTGTGCAGGCGGTTGGCGATGGCGGCGATGCGTCCGACGACTTCGCCGCCGCGCTCAGCCAGGAAGTATTCCGCCTCGGCGTGCTCGAAGAAAGGATTCTTGCCGCGGGAGAGCAGGGTCGCCACGTCCCGACGCAACGGCGGGACCCAGAGCGGGTCCCGCGCGTGCAATCGGTAGGGCAGGTCGATGAAGCGTTTGACCTCGCGTGGTGCCCGCGCCGCGGCGACGCGGAGCGGGAGGGTCAGACGACCCCCAGGTCCCGGCCGATGCGGGCGAACTGATCCAGCGCGAAGTCGATCTGGTCGAAGGTATGCGTCGCCATGAGGCTGGTGCGCAGGCGGCACTGCGACGGCGGCACCGCCGGCGGGGCGACGGGGTTGGTGAACACCCCGGCGTCGAACAGCCGGCGCCACATGAGGAAGGTCTTCTCCAGCGGGCCGATCAGCACCGGCACGATGGGCGTCTGGGTGGGCCCGATCTCGAATCCGAGCGCACGGAACCCTTCCTGCAGCCGGCGGGTGTTGGCCCAGAGCCGCTCGCGGCGCTCCGGCTCGTCCTGCAGCACTCGCAGGGCAGCGAGCACGCCCGCGGTGTTGGACGGCGGCAGCGACGCGGTGAAGATCAGCGGCCGGCTGTGGTGCTTGAGATAGTGAATGACGCTCTCGGAGCCTGCCACGAAGCCGCCGATCGACGCCAGCGACTTGCTGAAGGTGCCGGCGATGATGTCCACGTCGTCGATCATCCCGAAATGCGCGGCGGTGCCGTCGCCGTTGGGACCCAGCACGCCGAGCGCATGCGCGTCATCCAGCGCGAGCGCCGACCCGAACTTGCGGGCCACCCGCACGAGGGCGGGGACGTCGGCGATGTTCCCCTCCATCGAGTACACGCCGTCCACGATGATCATGGATCCGCGGCTGGAGCCGTTCCGCTCCATCCGGCGCTCGAGGTTGGCGAGGTCGCCGTGATTGAACCGCTCGGTCTCGCTGTAGGACAGCTTGGCGCCGTCCACGATCGAGGCGTGGTCGAGCTTGTCGAGGTAGACCACCTCACCCCGGCCGACCAGCCCTGAGATCAGGCCCAGGTTGGCCGAATATCCGGTGGAGAAGACCAGGCAGGCTTCCTTGCCCAGAAACTCGGCCAGGGAGCCTTCGAGCTGCTCGTGAAGGTCCAGGGTGCCGTTGAGGAACCGGCTGCCGGTGCAGCCGGAGCCGTACCGGTGCAGGGCCCGGGTGGCGGACTCGAGAACCTTGGGATGGTGCGTCAGGCCGAGGTAGTTGTTCGACCCCAGCATGATCCGCTTCTGGCCGTCGATGACGACAACGGTGTCTTCCGACTCCGAAATCGGATTGAAGTACGGGTAAAGTCCGACAGCCTGGAGCTCGCGCGCCTTGGTGAATTGGCGGCACTTTTCGAAGAGCGCGACAGATTGAAGCTCTTGTGTGTCCACGGTGCCTCGGCACATAGAGGAAGTGAGGGAGGCCCCCACATCACTTTGTGGCTGAAGGGTTTAAACTAGTAACTCGCCGCCGGTGACACAAGTTGCAGGACCCTCGGGGCGAGGCGAATCCCGCGAACAGCCGCAAGGGGCGGGCCGAAGCGCGCTGGCTTGCTTGACTCTCCCCGTCGGGGGGCCGAGGTTACGTCGGAAGCACTTGCTGGCCCCCCGGAGGATGCTCATGGCGACGTTCGACCCGTCGTCCCGCCGCACGTTTCTCAGAACCGCCGCCCTCGCGTCGGCCGGGCTCCTGGGGTCGGGCGCCATCGGCCGTAGCGAGCGGTTGCTCGCCGCCGTCGCCGGCGCCGGCCCCGACGATCCCGAAGTTCCCAACGAGATCGTCGCCAAGATCCTCTCGGACATCAGCCGCGGACGGCCGATCACCCGTGGCCACCTCTCGCTCGACATGCCCGCCGCCGCCGAGGACGGGCGGGTGGTTCCGGCGATCATCGAGAGCGACCTGCCGATGACCGCCGAGCGCTACGTGAAGGCGGTGCATCTGGTGGTGGACTTCAACCCCGACGCGCACCTCGCGGTCTACGAGCTCTCCCCCGCCATCGGGACGGTCTCGCTCTCGACCCGCATCAAGATGAAGCGCTCCACCTGGGTCCGGGCGATCGCGGAGACCAGCACCGGCGAGCTGTGGGCCGCCTATGCCCACGTGAACGTCACCCTCAACGGATGCGGCTGATGGGTACGGTCGGAGATGCCCGGATCAAGGTGCCGGACCGGATCACCCGGGGCGAGATCATCACGGTGAACTCGATCATCTCGCACCCGATGGACACCGGCTTCTTCCGCACCGCCGAAGGCAAGCCGATCCCCGCCTGGTTCATCAAGGACGTGGTGATCACCTACGGCGACGAGCAGATCGCCCGGTTCACCTGGACCTCGGGGGTCAGCCGCGACCCGGTGATCAGCTTCACGCTCAAGGCCGACAAGGAAGCCCCACTCACCATGGTGTGGACCGACAACAAGGGCGGGGTGTACCGCCAGTCGGTGCCCATCGCCTTTACCGCCGCCTGATCGTCCAGCTCCTGCTCGCCGGCCCCCTGCTCGCCGCCGCGCCCGCGTTCCCGGCCGATACGAGCACCTTTCCGGCTCGCGAGCTCGCGCCCGGAGTGTTCGCGGTCGTCGGAGACACCGGCCGGGGCGTCGAAGGGCGGCCCAACGCCGGTTTCATCGTCACCGCGGCGGGAGTCGTCGTCGTGGATGCGCTGGCGAGCCCTCGCGACGGCGAGCGGCTCCTCCGGACCATCCGCCGCACCACCGCCGAGCCCGTCCGGTGGCTGGTGCTGACCCACCATCATCCCGACCACCATTTCGGCGCCATCGTGTTCAAGCAGGCTGGGGCTCGGGTCATCGCCCATCCGGACCGACGGGTTCTCGCGTCCGAAGGGGGCGAGGATGCCCTGATCGCCGACTGGGTCCGGGTGGTCGGGCTCGACGCCATGCGCGGCTTCGAGTTCGCCGACATCCCCGATCGCCCCGTCACCGTCGCTGACACACTCCGACTTGGCGGCCGGACCATCGTGGTCACCCACCCGGGCGCCGGCCACTCGGCCGGCGATCTCATGGTCTGGCTCCCGGCCGAGCAGGTGCTCTTCGCGGGCGATATCCTGGTGGAAGATGGCGTCACCATGATGGTGGACGGCTCCTCGCCCGAGCTGCTGCGATCGCTGGCCCGGATCGATTCGCTGGCTCCGGCGGTGGTGGTGCCCGGTCACGGGGCGCTCCCCGCGCGGGCGTCGGATCTGGTGGCCCGGACCCGGGCCTATGTCCTCGCCCTTCAGTCCGAGATGCGGGCGGCAGTAGAAAAGGGAGTGCCGATGCAGCGAGCGCTGGCGACCCTTCCGCCGGCGGACGAGAATCGGCCCGTGTCCCTGGCTTCGCGCAGGAGGCGGAACGCGGTCCGGGTCTATGTGGAGGAGGAGCACCGCTACATGGGACTGGACAGCCCATGAGTCGGAGACCGATCCCGGGCCTGGTCCTCCTGCTGATCGCCTGTGCCGGCGGATCCCGGCCGGCCGCGCCCGCCCCCGGCGGGGCGCGGCTCCCCGGCATCGTGTCCACCGACAGCCTCGCCGCCTGGCAGCACCGGGGTCCGGTGCTGCTGATCGACGTCCGGACCGACGTCTTCGCCTACCTCGGCGGCCACCTGCCCGGCGCCGAATACCTGAACACCGAGACCATCCGGGCGAGCCGGGGCGGCATCCCTACCCAGCTGCTCGAGCCGGAGGCGTATGCCGCCCTCTTCTCCCGCCTGGGCGTGCGGATGGACCAGCCGGTGGTGATTTACAGCGCCGGGGAGACCCACAACATCGACGCCACCTTCCTGGCGTGGCTCCTGGCCGGCTTCGGACACCCGGCGGTGTACGTCCTGGACGGCGGCTACTTCAAGTGGCAGCTGGAGCAGCGGCCCATCGCCCGGAAGTACCCGCGCATCCCGGAGTCGCGCTTTCCCGCCGGGCCCTTCCATCCCGAGGCGGCCGACCTGGCGCAGGTGCAGGCCGCTTTGAGAACGAAGACCGCACTGCTGGTCGACGCCCGCCCGCCCGACCAGTACGCCGGAGACGCGGGGGCGCAGATGCGCCGAGGGCACATCCCCGGCGCGATCAACCACTACTGGCAGAGCGACCTGACGAGGGAAGGGTTCGGCTACGTCTGGAAGGACCGTGAGGAGCTGCGCCGGGACTACGCGGCCCAGGGAGTCACCCCCGACCGGGACATCATAGCGTACTGCAACAGCGCCACCGAGGCTAGCCACGTGCACTTCACCCTGAGGTACCTGTTGGGGTACCCCAGGGTGCGGGTGTACGTGGGATCGTGGACCGAATGGGCCGAGCGCGAGGAGCTGCCGGTCGCGACCGGACCTTAGCGCATCGCGATGCCGGAGCGGAGCTGGCCCGGCCGCCAGACTTTCCCGCCCACCATCACCATTTCCACCGAATCCAGGTTGTCGACGCTCTCCAGCGGATTCCGGGTCAGGAGCACGAGATCGGCGTAGTGCCCGACCTCGATGGTTCCGATCTGGCGCCCGACGTCGCCCCCGATCGCCCGGGCGGCGTCGCGGGTGGCCGCGAGCAGCGCGGCGGCAGGCGTGAGGGAGATCGAATCCACCAGCAGCTTCAGCTCGCCGAACAACGAGGCGCGGTCGCGCACCGGGCCGTAGGCCACGTGATCGCTGCCGGCGCTGATCCGCACACCCCGACGAACCGCCTCGCGGGTCACCTCGAGCCCGAAGCCGGCCGCGGCCCGGGCGTAGTCCTCCTGGATCGACGGAATGTGCCGAAGCCGGGAGTCGTAGGAGGCCACGCTCTTCCGCACCGCGTCGAGCGTGGGCTCGAACATGGTGCCGTGCGCCACCATCGTGTCGAGTGCCGCCAGCACCGCCGGGTCGTGCGCCGCCTCGGGCGTGGCGCGCCGGGCGGTGGCGATCTGGAGGTCACCGTCGCGAACCAGGGTGTCCCGGTCCTCGACGGTGAACAGCTCGCCCGCGAGACCGGCGGCGTGGACGACGCCGTCCATTCCGGCGGTGGTCTGCTCCTTCACGCTCGCGGGCTGAACCCAGGCGTGGCCCCAGACCGGCATCCCCGCTCGGTGGGCCGCTTCGGTCAGGCGCCGCACCGACATCGAATCGAGCTGGGCGTAGAGCTTGAGTCCCATGGCGCCCGCTTCGCGGGCCTGGGCCACGACCTGCTCGGGGTTGTCGGCCGGGGTGAACATGATCGGGGTCCACCCGAGCTGCTGCATGGCCATCGCCGGCGGCTGCCGGATGATTGCGCCTCGGGCGGTGGCGACGGCCTGGAACCCGTTGAAGAAGAACCTCCGGCCGGCCACCAGCTGCATGGCGACGACCCGAGGCGCCGCCTGGAGCGCACGGGCTCGAGGGAGGAGAACGGCGGGATTGGTGCCCATGTCGCGCACCGTAGTGACCCCCTGGGCCAGCAGCTCGCGCAGGTCCAGGGCCATGTCTTCCGCCGTGCTGCCGTCCACCATGAACAGCAGGTGGACGTGGGAGTCGATGAGTCCGGGAATGAGGTATTGGCCCTTGGCGTCGATGACGCGGGCGTTGGCGGGCACCGGGCACTCGCCGGCCGACCCGGCGCAGACCACCCGGTCGCCGCGAACGACGGTGACCGCGTTGGGGACCTGGCCGCGGCCGGTGCCGTCCCAGAGGGTGGCGCCGACGATGGCCACGGAGGGCACCAGCGGCACCGGATCGCGCCGGGCAAGCTGCGGCCCTCCGCAGGCCGCGGCCAGGCTCAGGCCGCCAATAAGTGTGGTTGAGGTGAAAGCGAAACGCAGCATGTCCAGCTCCATCGCACAGACGGGCGCACGCGGCCGCGCTGTGCGCTGCGGAACGCCCGGTTGTCCGTAAGATGCGACGGCCCTGGAGCACCGGGCAGTGATACGCACTGTTGTACGTACCGTGACCCCGGGCACCGTTGGGGTGCGGGCCAGAGGCCGCTAAACCTTTCGGTAGGCAGAAGATCTAGTAGTGACGCCGTACGCCCGGGGGCGCCGCCATGCCTCTGCTTCATTGCTGCGGAGGGTGCGTGGCCGGGCGGCCACGACGTCCTGCGGATCAGGGGGCCGCAACCGCCGTGCCGCACGCGTCAGGTGCTGTTGCGGCGGTCGCCCGCGGACTCTAGTCTTCCCCTCGTGACCCCCTCCATCCTCCACCGACCCCGCCGCCGCCGCCGTACCGAGACCATGCGCCGGCTGGTGCGCGAGCACGAGCTCCGCGCCTCTGATCTCATTCAACCGCTGTTCGTGGTACACGGTTCCAATATCGAACGCGAGATCGGCTCGATGCCCGGCGTGTACCAGCGATCGGTGGACGGCGCGCTGGAGCGCGAGGTGGACCAGGTCCACGCGCTCGGCATTCCGGCGATCCTGCTCTTCGGTCTCCCTGCAGCGAAGGACGAGATCGGGTCGGAGAACTTCGCCGAAGACGGCATCGTCCAGCGGGCGTTGCGGCACCTCCGGCAGCGTTATCCCGACCTGCTCCTGATCACCGACGTCTGCTGCTGCGAGTACACCAGCCACGGCCACTGCGGCGTCATGCGCGACGGTGCGGTGGACAACGACGCCACCCTCGAGATCCTGGGCCGGGTGGTGGTGAGCCACGCCGAGGCCGGCGCCGACATCGTGGCGCCCAGCGGGATGATGGACGGGATGGTCGCCGCCATCCGTGCCGCGCTGGACGGGGCCGGCCATACCGACCGCGCGATCCTCAGCTATGCGGTGAAGTACGCCAGCGCGTTCTACGGGCCCTTTCGCGAGGCCGCCGACAGCGCGCCGGCCTTCGGCGACCGGCGGCAGTACCAGATGGATCCGGCCAACGTGCGCGAAGGGTTGCTGGAGGCGGCGCTGGACGAGGCGGAGGGCGCCGACATCCTCATGGTGAAGCCGGCCCTGGCCTACCTCGACGTCGTGCGCGCGGTGCGGGAGCGAACCGACCTGCCGTTGGCGGCGTACAACGTGAGCGGCGAGTACTCGCTGGTGAAGGCCGCCGCGCGGCAAGGTTGGATCGACGAGCGGCGGGTAGTGCTGGAGGCGCTGACGGGCATGCGGCGAGCGGGGGCCGATGTGATCATCACGTACCATGCGCAGGAGGCGGCGCGGTGGCTGGCGGAAGAGGCGGGGCGGTGACGGGAACCGCGTCGGCACGTCGGACCGGAGCTTCGGAGCGGCTCTTCGCCGAGGCGCTGAAGCTCCTTCCCGGCGGGGTGAACAGCCCGGTGCGGGCCTTCCGCGGCGTGGGCGGCACCCCCCGCTTCATGGCGCGTGGCGAGGGCGCCTGGCTGGAGGACGTGGACGGGAACCGCTACGTCGACCTGGTCCTCTCCTGGGGCCCGCTGATCCTGGGGCACGCGCACCCGGCGGTGCTGGCCGCCATCGGCGAGGCCGCGGCACGGGGGACCACGTTCGGCGCGCCCACCGAGCTCGAGGTCAGGTTGGCCGAGCGGGTGACGGCGACCTTCCCGTCGGTCGAGATGGTGCGATTCGTCAGCTCCGGTACCGAGGCCACGATGAGCGCGGTCCGCCTGGCGCGGGCCGCCACCGGCCGCCGCGGACTGATCAAGTTCGAGGGCTGCTATCACGGCCACGCGGACGCGCTGCTCGCGGCGGCCGGCTCGGGCGTGGCCACCCTGGGTCTGCCCGACTCGCCGGGTGTGACCCCGAGCACCGTGGCGGACACCCTGGTGGTGCCGTACAACGATCTTGCCGCGGTCGAGGCGCTCTTCGCCGCCAGAGGCGAGGAAATCGCCGCCGTCCTGGTGGAGCCGGTCGCCGGCAACATGGGGGTGGTGCCGCCGGTGCAGGAGTTCCTCCACGGCCTTCGCGCCCTCACCCGCCGGTACGGCGCGCTACTCATCTTCGACGAGGTGATGACCGGCTGGCGGGTCCACCTGCGCGGGGCGCAGGTGCTCTACGGCATCGAGCCCGACCTGACCTGCCTCGGCAAGGTGGTTGGCGGCGGACTCCCCGCCGCCGCGTACGGCGGCCGGCGCGACCTGATGGAGCAGATCGCCCCCGCCGGGCCGGTGTACCAGGCGGGCACGCTCTCCGGCAATCCGCTCGCGATGGCCGCCGGCCTGGCGACGCTCGACCAGCTCGCCCTTCCGGGCAACTGGGAGCGGGCCGAGCGATGGGCCGGCCTGCTCGCCGAGACGATCACCCGCCGAGCCGAGGAGGCAGGGGTACCGGTCACGGTGCAGCGGGTCGGCACCATGCTGACTCCGTTCTTCACCACCGGGCTGGTCCGCAGCTACGCCGACGCCCGGCGCTGCGATCGCGCGGCCTACACCCGCTTCTTCCACGGCATGCTCGAGGGCGGGGTCTACTTTCCGCCGTCGCCCTTCGAGGCCGCGTTCAGCTCCACGGAGCACGGCGACCGGGAGCTCGCCGCCGTGGACGCCGCGCTCGCCACCGTATGGCGG
>DATCWW010000159.1:0-24797 GCA_036566145.1 Gemmatimonadales bacterium | reverse complement strand
CTGCTGCTGACGGCGGCCGGTGCCCTTCGACCGGCCGCCGCTCAGCGTCCGCCCGATCGTCCCAACATCGTGGTCTACGTCGCCGACGACCTGGGCTGGCGCGACACCGGGGTGTACGGCAACGCGGCGGTGCGGACGCCGAACATCGATCGCATCGCCCGATCGGGCCTCACGGTTCGATATGCTTTCGTCACCTCACCCCAATGCAGCCCGTCCCGCATCAGCATCCTGAGCGGACGCTATCCCCATACCACGCGCACCGAGGACCTGCACACGCCGACGCCGGCCGGCGTGCGGATCCTGCCGTCGTACCTGCAATCGGCCGGGTACTTCACCGGGATGATGGCGAAGACCCACCTCGGGCCCAACGCCGAGCGGCAGTTCCAGTGGTACTCGCCGGAGACAGTGGCCGCGCTGCCGGCGTTTCTCGACTCGGCGGGGGCCCGGCCGTTCTTTCTGTGGGTGGGGTTCCACGAGCCGCACCGGCCCTACGACACGACCGCCGCGCCGAGCCACGCGCCGGAGCGGAGCGTGGTGACGCCGTATCTGTTGGACACGCGGGCGACGCGGACCGACATCGCCCGCTACTACGACGCCATCGCGACGATGGACGGCAAGATCGGCGAGATGACCGCGGAGCTGGAGCGGCGCGGGCTCGCCGAGAAGACGCTGGTCGTCTTCCTCAGCGACAACGGCGCGCCGTTTCCCCGGGAGAAGGGGACGCTCTACGACAGCGGGACCCGGGAGCCGCTGCTCTTCTCCTGGCCCGGGGTGATCCCCCCGGGAACGACGTACGACCGGGCGCCGGTGAGCCTGGTGGACCTGATGCCGACGCTGCTGGAGGTGGCGGGAGTCGCCCCCGACTCGCTGGTGCAGGGCCGGAGCTTCCGGTCGCTCCTCGCGGCGCCCGATTCGTACACGCCGCAGGAGTACGTCTTCACCGAGCGGAACTGGCACGACTGCGACGAGCACCAGCGCGCGGTGCGGGAGGGCCGATGGAAGCTCATCCGCACCGACGCCTACACCGATCTCCCTCTCTGCACCGCGGCGGACATCGGGATGAGCCCGTCGTTCCAGGCGCTCAGGCAGCGGGCCACGGCGGCCCCGGCGCGGCTCACGGCCGCGCAGCGGAGGCTGTTCGAGGTACCGAGGGCGCGGCTCGAGCTCTACGACCTGGAGCGGGACCCGTGGGAGGTGCACAACCTCGCCGGCGACCCGGCGCAGGCGGCGCGGGTCAGGACGATGGCCGAGGCGCTGCAGGCGTGGATGGAAAGCACCGACGACTTCCCCGCTGCCTGGCGGGTGCGGGACGACAACACCGACCGGATCACGGGGCTGCCGTTCAGCAACCGGATCCCGCCGCTGCGCGATTCCATTCCTCCTCCGCCCGACGTGCGCTGGGGAACGAAGGGGCCGGGATAGCCCGGCCCCTCGCGATCCTCAGGCTGCCCCCGCGGGCACCTCGGCCGGCAGCGAGCAGTTGACCATCCAGCCGATCCCGAATCGGTCGACGCACATCCCGAACGCGCTGGCCCAGAAGGTGGGGCCGAACGGCATGGTGATGGTGCCACCGCCGGAGAGCGCGGCGAAGACCCGCTCGGCCTCCTCGGGGGTGTCCACGCCAACGAAGGCGTAGATCCCGCGCGGCGGCGCGTACTTCTCCGGCGGCGCGTCGGAGGCGAGGAGGACCTGGTCGCCCACCACGAGCCGGGCGTGCAGGACGCGATCCTTCCACTCCGGCGGCACCTGCGCCGCGATGGGCGAGTCGGCGTGGGTGAGGAGCACCTCGATCTTGCCGCCCAACACCCGCTCGTAGAACCGGAACGCTTCGGCACAGTTGCCGTTGAAATTGAGATATGGAACGAGCTGCACAACGACCTCCCGAGTTGAGTGTTCGGGAGATAGTCGAACGGGCCCCGCCGCGATCGACAGGCCCCGAAAGCCACGACATTGCCGGGAGTTGTTCGGCCGGCGTCGCCGTCAGCAGGGGCCGCCGCCGGGCGACACCCTGGTGGTGTCGGGCGGCTCGGGCCGGACCGGATCGGCCGGCCATTCCCGGCTCGCCGCATGGGCCGCGACCGCCAGCGTCCGGAGCTGCGCCGTGGTGAGCCCCCCGGCGACCGGTCGCAACGACTCGGGCGCGATGGCGCTCACGTCGTGGCCGACGATGCGATCGTAGGTGGTGAGCGCGGAGAGGAGGGTGCCGGCAGGCGCGGGGTGGTAGCCGTCTCCACCGTAGAGCGGGAGCGTGGCGTCCGCCTGCAGGGCCTTCCGCCAGGCGACGCCGATCGGAATCACCAGTCCGCCCACCGCCCGCGCCGCCGCTGTGGCCGACGCGGCGATCTCGTCGATGGGACCGGTGTAGCTCTGGCGGGTCCAGGGCAGGAAGAGCGCGGGGCGGCCGCCGGCCTCGCGAATCGCCGGCGCGAGCCGCATCGCCGCGATCACCAGCGTGTCCCGGCAGATGCCGGCCGGGGTCGGTCCCTGCTGCAGCACGACGACATCCCAGCGACTCCCCGAGATCTTGCGCGGCGCGTCGGTCGCGCCGTTGGTGTGATCGATGACGGCGAGGTTGGGGCCCGCAGCCATGTCCACCTTGAGCCCGCCGCCCGCGGCGTTCGCCACCCGGCGGACCATGCCCGGGAGGTCGTTCGTATAGGTCAGGCTGTTGCCGACGAAGAGGATGGTACCCCCGGGGGCGTCGTCGGCCACGCCGGTGGCGCAGGTGGCGGTGGCGCCTGAGAGCGCGAGGGCCATGGCGGTGGACCAGCGAAGACGGGCGATCGGAAGCTCCGGAAGGGTCTTCCCCGAGGACGCCCGGCCTCAGTCGGAACGCACACGGGCGTTCCCTCGCTGGGGCGGGAGGTGCATTTTCACCGGGTGGTCCTTTCTTCCGGAGATGTCATGTCCATTGCCGATGTCCTGGTGCCCGAATACGACATGGAGATGGAGGCGACGCGCAATCTGCTCGAGCGGGTGCCCGAGGCCGAAGGCCGGTGGCGGCCGCATCCCAAGTCGTACACGCTCGGCGACCTGGCCGTGCACATCACGCGGCTCCCGCTCTGGGGCCGCTATGTCTTTGCCCAGACCGAGCTCGATCTCGGCCTGCCGGAGAACGCCTCGATCGCCCGGGCCGAGTTCAGCACGACGGCCGACCTGCTGGAGCGGTTCGACCGGCACGTGGCGGAGGGCCGTGGGTCGCTGGCCAAGGCGGCCGACGCTGACATGGGCGCCATCTGGGCGCTCAAGAACGCCGGCGCGGTCATCTTCGCGCTGCCGAAGGCGGTGGTCTACCGCAGCTTCGTGATGAGCCACCTGATTCACCACCGGGGACAGCTCTCGGTGTACCTCCGCCTCCGCGACGTACCGCTTCCCTCGCTGTACGGCCCCACCGCCGACACGCGGTGACCGGATGCCGTCGTCACCCACCGCCATCCTGTTCTGCCTCGTCGTTCTCGCCGTAGCACTTGCGGTGGCGGTGGGGCTGCGGTGGGCCGGCGCCGGAGTTCGGCCGCTGCTCGCGATCCTCTTCGCCTACATCGCGATTCCGGGACACCTGGCCCGCACCGGGGCGCTCGGCGGCTGGGACGCGACCCCGCCGCCCGCGCTCCTTCTCATCGCCGGCCTCAGCGTGCTCACGGGGCTGATCGTGTTCTCGGCGGTCGGCGCGCGCCTGGCCGACGGCATTCCGCTCGCGGCGATCGTCCTGCTGCAGAGCTTCCGGATCGCGGTGGAGTGGCTGCTCCACCGGCTGTATCTCGAGGGCGGCGTGCCGGTGCAGATGACCTGGTCGGGGCGCAACTTCGACATCGTCTCGGGCGTCACCGGGCTCATTCTCGGCCTGGTGCTCCTGCGCGGCGCGCGGGTGCCGCGCGCGGTGGTGCTGGGCTGGAACGTGCTGGGGCTCGCGCTCCTGGCCAACATCGTGGTGATCGCCGTGCTCGCGACGCCGGCGGTGCACCGCTTTCCCGAGGGGCCGCCCAATCTCCTACCGAGCACCTTCCCCTGGGTGTGGCTGCCGAGCTTCCTGGTGCAGGTGGCGCTGGGGAGCCACCTGCTGGTGTTCCGCCGGCTCCGCCGGAATGAGCCGCCGGGGTGACCCTCCCGTCCGGCTCGCGCTTTGCCGGGCCCGACTGCATACTTGGCGCACCATACCAGAGGAGTGGGAGATGGGGATCGAGGCCCACCCGGTTCGCGAGACCATCGTCCGCTTTCGCCTCACCGCCGACGAGCGCGCCCGGGACCACCGCTTCTTCACCGCGATGGCCGCGGTGTGCGCCACGCTGGTCTTCGTCGGGTTCGCGCCGACGTACTATCTCCGAAGCTTCAGCGACAGACCGCCGCTCCCTCCTCTGGTGCACCTGCACGCCGCGGTATCCACCGGCTGGATCCTGCTGTTCCTGACCCAGAGCTCGCTCGTGGCGGCGCGGCGCGTCGAGGTCCATCGCCGGCTGGGGATCGCCGGCGCGCTGCTCGCGTGCGTCGTGCTGGTCGTGGGGTGGCTCACGGCGATCGACGGCGCCCGCAGGGGCGTGGCCCCGCCGGGCGCGCCCCCGCAGCCGGGATTCCTGGCGATCCCGCTGGGCACGATCCTGTCGTTCGCGGTGCTGGCGGCGGCGGGGCTCTGGAACCGGCGCCGGAGCGCGACCCACAAGCGGTTCCTGCTCCTCGCGACGATCGCCATCCTGACGCCCGCGCTCGCCCGCTACCGCTTCTACGGCATCGGCGACGGACCGCTGACCGCCATCCTCGGCACGCTCGCGCTGATCGCCGTGTGCCTGATCTACGACCGCCGGGCGCACGGCCGGGTCCACCCGGCGTTCGCGTGGGGCGGCGCCTTCCTCACCGCGACGCTGATCGGCCGGTTCGCCCTGGCGTGGACCGACACATGGCGGACGGTGGGAGGCTGGCTCATCCGCTGACCGCCGCCTCGGCAGCGCGGAACTCGGCGGGCCGCTCCTGCTTCGCGTCCGCCAACCCGCGGCGCACCCCCGCCGCGTCGAAGTCGGTGCCGTAGACCGGCGTGCCGGGCTGCTGCCGCCAGGACTCGTCCAGCCCGCCCCCATCCACCGCATCGAACCCCAGCTCATCGAGCAGCCGGGTCACGACCTCCTTGGCCCGCGGATCGTCGCCCGCGATCGGGAGGGCGATCCGTCCAGCCGTCCCCGTGGGCTTGCCCCGCTCCAGCAGATGGCGGGCGTAGATGTTGTTGAACGCCTTCACGACCGGACGGCCGAGCTGGTCGGCCACCCAGCGGGCCTCGGTGGCGCCGCGCTCGATCGGATCGATCCGGCCGTCGCGCTGGCGGGGGTAGTAGTTCCCGGTGTCCACCACGACCACGCTGTCGGGGACGCCCGTGAAGAGATCGCGGGGCAGTCTGGAGATGTTCTTGAACGGGATGCTGACGATGACGACGTCGCCCGCGCGGGCCGCCTCCTCGACGGTGACCGCCCGGGCGCCGCTTTCCCGGGCGAACGCGGCGAGGCTTTCGGGACCCCGGCTGTTGGCGACGCTGACCTGATGTCCCAGGGCCGCGAGGCGGCGGGCCAGCGTGCCGCCGATGTTGCCCGCGCCGATGATGCCGATCTTCATGGTTCCTCCCAGTGGGTACATAGCGGAAACCCCCGCTCCTCCCACGGGGTTCCGCGGGCGCTGGCGAATCGGAAGGCACCGGGCCACTGTTCGACACGGGCGGCGCGGGCCGCTCACGAACGAGGAGGCTCCCATGGCCGAATGCGAAGTCTGCGGCAACGACTACTACCTGTCCTTCCAGGTCGTCGCCGCGGGCAGGACTCACACCTTCGACAGCTTCGAATGCGCCATCCACGCGCTGGCCCCGATCTGCGAGCACTGCGGCTGCAAGATCATCGGGCACGGGATCGAGGCGAACGGCACCTTCTACTGCTGCGCCCACTGCGCCCGGAAGGAGGGCGTGACCACGGTGGCGGACCACGCCGGCGCCGCGCATTGATGCGCCGGCTCCCGATCCTGTGCGCCCTGCTCCTCGCCGGCTGCGGGGGGGAGCGGGGCGCTTCCCCGCCCGCCCCCGATCCGGCACGGCTCGACCCGATCGCCCGGCGCTACGTGGTGCTCGCGCTCGAGCTGGGGCACCACGATCCCAACTTCGTAGACGCCTATTACGGCCCGGATTCGCTCAAGGCGGCGGCCGACGCGGAGTCGCTCTCCGTACCCCAGGTCCGAGCCGCGGCGGAGTCGCTCATCGCGGTCCTGGGCGACCGCATTCCGACGTACGCCGACTCGCTGGTGGGCCTGCGCCACCAGTATCTCCGGGTGCAGCTCGGCGCGATGGCGACCCGGGCTCGGATGCTGGGCGGGGAACGGCTCAGCTTCGACCAGGAGGCGCGGGCGCTCTACGACGCCGAGCCGCCGCACTACCCGCCTGCTCACTTCGATTCGCTCCTGGCTCGGCTCGACAGCCTGCTTCCCGGGCGGGAGCCGCTGGGCGCGCGCTACCAGCGCTTCCGCGACCGCCTCAACATTCCGGCGCCCCTGGTCGACACCGTCTTCAGGACCGCGATCGCGGCCTGCCGGGCGCGAACCCTGGCGCACCTCGCGCTTCCGCCGGGTGAGCGGTTCGACCTGGAGTACGTGAAGGGCACCTCGTGGAACGCCTACAACTGGTACAAGGGCGGCTACCACAGCCTGATCCAGGTCAACCTCGACTTCCCCATCGCCATCGACCGCGCCATCGACCTGGCCTGCCACGAGGGCTATCCCGGTCACCACGTCTACAACGCGTTGCTGGAGCAGGCGCTGTCGCGAGGCCGCGGGTGGGTCGAGACGACGGTCTACCCGCTCTACAGCCCGCAGTCGTTCATCGCCGAGGGCTCGGCGAACTACGGGATCGACATGGCCTTCCCGGCGGACCAGCGGGTGACGTTCGAGCGGGATTCGCTCTTCCCGCTCGCGAAGCTGGACCAGCGGCTGGCGGAGCGGAATGCGGCGGTGCGGCAGGTGGTGGAACGGCTCAACTACGCGCGGAACGAAGTCGCCCGGAGCTACCTCGACGGCCAGATCGACTCGGCCGGCGCAGTGCGGGAGATGTCGCGCTACTGGCTCAGCACCCCCGCCGCCTCGGCGAAGACCGTGCGCTTCATCCGCGACTACCGGGCCTACGTGATCAACTACAACCTGGGACGGGACCTCGTGGCTGCCTGGGTCGGCCGGACCGCCGGGGCCGACCCGGAGAACCGGTGGCGCGCCTTCGGAGCGCTGCTCAGCGCGCCGCTTCTGCCACGGGACCTGGCGGCGCCGGCGCCGGCCCTCGCTTCTCCCTGACTCCTCGCACGGCCGGCTGGGCGGCGGGACTCGCGGCCGTTCCGCCGCTCCGGGTACGCGAATACGTTTATACGATGCCCCCCCAAGCACATGCGAGAGTCACGGTCGTCCGCCCCGCGGCCGGCTGGGCGCCGCTCCATCTGCGTGAGCTCGTCGAATCGTACGAGCTGCTGTACTTCCTGGTTCTTCGCAGTCTCAAGGTCCGCTACAAGCAAACCCTCCTCGGAGCCGCCTGGGCCGTCCTCCAGCCGCTCCTCACGATGGCAATCTTCAGCCTGGTGTTCGGGCGTCTCGCCAAGCTCGACTCCGAAGGGGTGCCGTATCCCGTCTTCGCGCTCGCGGGGCTGGTGCCGTGGACCTACTTCGCGAATGCATTGACGCAGGCGAGCAACAGCCTGGTCGAGCAGGAGCGCATGCTGACGAAGATCTACTTCCCCCGCCTGCTGCTCCCGCTCGCGAGTGTCATCGCCGGGCTCATCGACTTCGCGATCGCGTTCTGCGTCCTCCTCTGCATGATGGTGTTTTACCACATCCCGTTCACCGGCCGGATCCTCGCCGTGCCCGGGCTCATGGTCGCGGCCGCGGCCACGGCGCTCGCGGCCGGCCTCTGGCTCGCGGTGCTCAACGTCCGCTACCGCGACGTACGGCACGCGCTTCCCTTTCTCACCCAGGTCTGGCTGTTCGCCACGCCGATCGCCTACTCGAGCACGCTCGTCCCGGCCCACCTCCGGCCGCTCGTCGGCCTCAACCCGATGGCGGGCATCGTCGACGGCTTTCGCTGGGCGCTCCTCGGTCGGGCGATGGGGCCCGGCGCGACGCTCCTCGTCTCGCTCGCGGTCGTCTCGCTGCTCCTGGTCGGGGGCCTCTACTACTTCCGCCGAATGGAACGCACCTTTGCCGACGTCGTATGAGCGGACCTGACGCCGCGATCCGGGTCGACAGGCTGGGCAAACGCTACCGCATCGGACGCGTGCGGGGCTATCGCTCGCTGCGTGAGGAGATCGTCGAGGCGGCGCGCGCGCCGTTCCGTTACCGCGCCGAGCGCTCGGGGAACGACGTTTTCTGGGCCCTGCGGGACGTTTCCTTCGACATCGGCGTCGGCGAGGTGGCCGGCATCGTCGGCGGCAACGGCGCCGGCAAGAGCACCCTGCTCAAGATTCTCTCTCGCGTCGTCACGCCTACCGAAGGACTGGCCGAGATCCGCGGGCGCGTCGGGTCGCTGCTGGAAGTCGGCACCGGCTTTCATCCGGAGCTCACCGGACGCGAAAACGTCTACATGAACGGCGCGATCCTCGGCATGCGCAAAGCCGAGATCGACCGAAAGTTCGACGAGATCATCGCGTTCGCCGAGATCGGCCAGTTCCTCGATACGCCGGTCAAGCGGTACTCGAGCGGGATGCAGGTGCGGCTCGCGTTCGCGGTGGCGGCACATCTGGAGCCGGAGGTGCTCATCGTCGACGAAGTACTCGCCGTCGGGGATGCGCAGTTTCAAAAGAAGTGTCTCGGCAAGATGCAGGAGGTGTCCCGCCTTGGCGGCCGGACCGTGCTGTTCGTCAGCCACAACATGAACGCGGTCCAGCGGCTCTGCACCCGCTGCATCCTGCTCGAGCGCGGCGGCCTCAAGGCGGTGGGCCCGACGAACACCATCGTGGGCGAGTACCTCGCCCGCGCCGGCGGCACGCTTTCCCCCGCCACCTCGATCGATCTCACCCACGCGGACCGGAGCGGCGACGGCAAGGCGCGGTTCGCGGCCGCGCAGTACGTGAGCGACGCCGTCGAAGCCGGTGGCCAGCCGTACCCGGACGGTCCGCTCGAGATCAGGCTCGCCATCGAGGCATCGGAGCCGACCACGGTCGGCAGCCTAGCCGTGACGCTCTACGATCAGTACGGCACGAAGCTGGTGAACGCGGACACCATCTCGCTCGGCGAGACGATCGCGCTCCGCCCGGGCCTGAATCAGCTCGCGCTGCGGATCGCGCAGGTGCATTTGAACCCGGGGGTGTACGTGCTGGGGCTCTGGCTTGCGAGGCCGCTGGAGGCCGTCATCGACCACGTCCCGGCGGCGTTCGAGATCGAAGTCATGACGCGCGAGACCGGAGGGCTCGGGGCCGCGCCTCAGGATGACGGGATGGTGACCTGCGCGCTCGAAGTACTCGACCTCGACTGAGACGACCGCCGGCGCCACCGGTCGGTGCCGACGCCCAGCAGCGCCGCAAAGTGGAGGAGTCCTTCGTCCCCCCGGACCTCCAGCCGCCGCAGACGCAGGAGATCGGCGGCGGGGCCGTTCCGCCCCGGCTTCACGGTGAGCGCCGCCGCGAGTCCCGATTCCGCGACGACCGCGCAGCCGAGATCGTCATACGATCCGAACGGAAATGCGAAGACGGGAACCGGTGCACCGATCCGGCCGGCGAGCGCGCCCCACGACCCCCCGATCTCGTCGCGCAACGACTCCGCGTCCAATCCGGCCAGCGCGCGATGGGTGCGGCCGTGCGGGCCGAGCGTGATCCCCCGCCCCTCAAGCGCGCCCGCTTCGGCCCACGTCATGAGGGGCCGCCCGGCGAGGACCCCGCTGCGGTCCCATGTATTCCGCGTGCCCATCAGATCGGTGACGAGAAAGATGGTGGCGGGAAACCCGTGCGCCGCGAGAACGGGGACGGCGAGCTCGGCGTTGTCGCGGTAGCCGTCATCGAAGGTGACGACGACCGACCGCGCCGGCGGGAGGGTGCCATCGGCCCGGTGTCGCAAGTACTCGGGCAAGCCGAGCACGTGATACCCTCGCCGTGCGAGCCACCGCATTTGTTTGGCGAAGTCCCGCACCGGCACGACATATCGTGACCCGCGCTCGCGCGCGGCGCCGATCGCGTGATACATGAGAATCGTGACGCCGGTGGTGAGCCGGCGCCAGGTTTCGCGATCACCGACGGCGGACCGCACGCCGCTCCAGAACGCATAGCGACGAACGAACCGGGCCCACTTCCGACCACGGCCGAGCCAGTCCAACGCCGCGCCGACGCTCCCGAGCGCCGAAGGCCGGACGTGCAGGGCGAGCAGCGCGCGGCGCGCGGCCACCGACGCCAACCCGCCCTCGCCGAAAGCGTCCAATCCGAGCGCCGCCAGGCGCGACGGGGCTCGCTGCATCATCGCCCACGAGCCGGCACCGGCGCGCTCCTCGTCGCGAATCAATGCCCGGAAACCCTTGCGCTCGTCCTGGGCGCCGACCGCGTCGTCGAGATAGACGAACTCGAGGCCGCGAGCCGCGAGCCGAAAGCCCAGATCGACGTCGAACCCGCGTGGTAGATCGGTGGCGTAGCCCCCGAGGGAGAGGAACGTCTCGCGCGGGAACGACGTGTTCGCGACGTAGCAGTCGGTCGGTTGCAGTCTGACGGCGCCCGACGCCAGATCGTCGTAGCGCCGCTGCCATCCGGCGGCGAACGCGCGGGCATACCAATCGGCGCCGGCGGGAAACGCCAGGGTCAACCGCCCGATCGCGACGACTCCCGCCGGATGCGCGGTATGCGCGCGGAGGTGGGCGGTGATGAGCTCCGGGCCGGCGATGATGTCGTCATCGAGGAGGAGACAGTATCGCCCGCGCGCCGCCGAGATCCCCCGGTTGAGGGCAGTCGGATGCCCGGCGTTGGCTTGACGAATCACCCGCCACGCGTAGGGTGGCCGATACTCGTCGAGGAGTGCGGCCGTGCCGTCGGTCGATCCGTCGTCGACGACGATCACCTCGAACTCGCTCACCAGACAGGCTTGCCGCTGCAGCGCGTCGAGGCAGGCCCGAAGCTGATCGGCGCGATTGTACGTCGCGATCACGACGCTCACCGCCGGCCCACTGACGTCGCTCGTGCGGATCATGCCGATGTTCACCTATCCCCCTGGCGGCACGTAAGGCATCCCTTCTCACTGCCGAGCTCAGGCGGTGAGGAGCGCGAGCCCAAGATAGTCGGGATCCGTCTCTTCGGGTTTTCGTACGACGGCGGTCTCAGCCTCCCGCGGTAGCCCCCACGATCAAGAACGGCTCGACACCCCGCACTACCGGCTCGGGCAGCGGCGTGTCGGTCGGCTCGTGGGACAGGTCCTGCTCGCAGGCGAAGAAGCGGAGGAACGGGCGGCGGCGGCCGCCGTTGTGGCCGCGGATGGTGCCCCGGAGGACCGGGTATTCGGCCTCCAGGGCGTCGAGCACCGCTTGCAGCGTCGGTGGGCCGCTCACCTCGATCTCCACCTCGTCGCCCACCCGGGCGAGGTTGCGCAGGTGGAAGGGCAGGACGACCCGGATCATGCCAGCGTCTGGACCTCGACCGAGAGCACGGCCGGGAGATCGTGCACGATGGCGGTCCAGCTGTCGCCACCGTCGGCCGAGCCGTATACCTGCCCGCCGGTGGTGCCGAAGTAGATCCCGCAGGGGTCGAGGGTGTCGACGGTCATCGCGTCGCGCAGGACGTTCACGTAGCAGTCGCTCTGCGGCAGCCCCTTGGTGAGCGGCTCCCACTCGTCGCCGCCGCTCCGGCTGCGGTAGACCCGGAGCTTCCCCTCCGGCGGGAAGTGCTCCGAGTCGCTCTTGATCGGCACCACGTAGATCGTCTCCGGCTCGTGGGCGTGCACGTCGATCGGGAAGCCGAAGTCGGTGGGGAGATTGCCGCTCACCTCCCGCCAGTTGTCCCCGCCGTCGTCGCTCCGCATCACGTCCCAGTGCTTCTGCATGAACAGGGTGTTGGGCCGGGCGCGGTGCTGCGCGATGCGATGAACGCAGTGGCCCACTTCGGCGGCCGGGTCGGGGATGTGCTGGGAGCGGAGGCCACGGTTGATCGGCTGCCAGGTGGCTCCGCCGTCGTCGGTGCGGAACGCGCCGGCCGCCGAGATGGCGACGAACATCCGCTTCGGGTTGGCGGCGTCCTGGATGATGGTGTGGAGACACATCCCTCCGGCACCCGGCGACCAGTGCGGCCCCGAGCCGTGTTTACGGAGCCCCGAGACCTCCTGCCACGACCTGCCGCCGTCCTTGCTGCGGAAGAGGGCGGCGTCCTCGATGCCGGCGTAGACCGTATCCGGATCGTCGAGTGACGGCTCGAGGTGCCACACCCGCTTGAACTCCCAGGGATGCGCGGTCCCGTCGTACCACTGGTGGGTGCCGGGCACCCCGTCGTAGGGGAACTCGTTGCCCACCGCTTCCCAGGTCTCGCCCCCGTCGTTCGAGCGCTGCGTCACCTGACCGAACCAGCCGCTCGACTGCGAGCCGTAGATCCGGTCGGGGTCGGCCGGCGACCCCTTGAGGTGGTAGATCTCCCACCCCGCGAAGTGCGGGCCGCTCACCTTCCACTTCTTGCGCTTCCCATCGGAGCTGAGCACGAACCCGCCCTTGCGGGTCCCCACCAGCAGGCGTACGCCGCTCATCTGCAGTTCCCTCCTGAGCTTACGCGTTGGCTCCTCGGCGCGGGTCCGGTGCCCGCCCAGGAGCTAGACGAAGGCGCCGGAGCCAAATCGACATCGCCGGGCGGCGCTGTCAAGCGGTATAGTTCCGCATGAGCGAAATCGCTCCACTACCTGTTTCCGGCCGCATCGTCCGGCTGCACCGAAAGCCTCGCGAGGGCCGGTCGCGCGGCATTCCGAAGCGGCCGGTGGACGAGCTGGTGATCACGGCCGATGGCGTGGAGGGCGACTTCAACCGCTGGCGGACGGAGAAAGCGGCCGGCGACCCCGACCAGGCGGTCCTGCTCCTCGCGGAAGAGGTGCTGGCCGAGCTTCGCGCCGAGGGGTTGCCGGTCGGCCCGGGAGATCTGGGAGAGAACCTGCTCCTGGCGGGCCTGCCCCGGGATGCGCTGGTGCCCGGCGCGCGGGTCCGCGCCGGAGCGGTCGAGCTCGAGATCAGCAAGCGCTGCGATCCGTGCGTAGTGCTCTACGGGCTGCCGTATGTCGGACAGGAACGGGGGCCGGCGTTCGTGCGCACGCTGCGTGGTCGGCGGGGGTGGTTCGCGCGGGTGGCCCGGGGTGGGGTGGTGCGTGTGGGGATGGAGATTGGTCCTTAGCGAATCCGCAACCTCTCGCTCCTGACGCCGTCGCTCACGACCGCGTCCACGTCACCCCGCCCCGCAGGAATCACCACCCGGCCCCGGATGAAGCGGAGCACTTGGCCGGTGGAGCGGTCGCGAAGCATCGCGCCGGATTCCGCGGCCCGCCCGCGTACCACCTCGCGGATCCCCGGACCGGTGAGACGGATCCGCTCCAGTCGTGCGGCCGCGGCCTCGCCGAGCGGCACCGCAAAGGCGAAATGGCCGCTCCGCTGTGGCAGGTCGGCCGGATAGTCCGGGTCGAAGGAGAGCCGGAACGCCGGCCGTCCCTCTGCGGTGACTCCCTCCAGAGTGTAGGACCCACCCCGACTCGGCAGCTTCGGCCTGGTCACCACCCGGAACGCCGGCTCCAGCACGGCGGTGCCGTTCTCGATCCGGCCCCACACGAGCAGCGCCGGCACCGCGGCCTCGACGTCCGTGGAGCCGCGGAAATCCATCACCCGAATCCAGGTGTAGTCGCTGATCCAGGGGTTCTGACACAGGCCCATCACGTCGGGCGTACCAGGCGGCTCGAGCACGCGGGCGATGACATCATACCCGTACCCGCCGATCCGGCCGTTGGAATAGGGATAGTGGGGATCGAGTCCGGCCGTCGCGGTGCACGGCGCGTGATCCCGGCCCCACATGTGCCCCAGCTCGTGGGCCGCCATCCGGGCGCGCTCGCTCGGCCGGTCGAGGCCCACCGCCGCGGGCACACCGGTGATGCTCCGCGCGGTCTGTCCCCCGGTGTAGCTGAGCTGCACGACGCCGTAGTAGAGCCGCCCGTCGTTCTCGGCGAGCCGGAGCGCGTCGATCTCGCTCTGGAGCACGCCCCAGGCGCCGTTGGCGTCGTCGCTCTGGAGGGGACCCTCGGTCGTGAACGTCGCGTGCACCGCCGTGTCGTAGCCGGGAATGGGATAGATCCGGCGGATCAGGTCGAGATATTCCTCGCGGTTCGCGCCGGTCACCCGTCCGGTGAGCCCGGTGGCGCTCTGCCGCACCGGCACCAGCATCAGCCGGAGAGGGCCCTGAGCTCGCACGGCGACCGAGCGCCGTCCGGTGGCCGGCAGGCGGTTGTCGGTTTCGTCTCCTTCGGGCACGCGACCATCGGGGTCGAGCTCCGCCACGAGCTCGAGCCCGGGCCGGATCAGGTCTCCCGGCACGTCGACGTTCCACGACGAGCCGAGACTGCCCTCGTTGACCGCGAGCGGGGTGGAGCTGCCCGGCGCGGCGATGGTGAAGGACCGCAGGAAGGTGCCGCTATCGAAGGCCCGCACCAGCACCGACGGCTTCGCGGTGTTCGCCTCGCTGGCCACTACGAATACCCTGAGGAAGCCGTCACGCCCCGACACCAGCGGCACTGTGTTGTCGAAGGTCTGCACGGCCTGGGTGAGCTGGAGGCCGGCGAGTCGGAGGTTGAGCGAGGGCCGCGGCCCCGCGTCGTACCCGATGGCCGCCGTCGCGGTCTCGCCGGCGGTGACCTGGACGTCCACGCTGCCGGGGGACGGGTTCCAGGTGTCGCCGGCCGCGGCGACGGCTTCCGCGCGCACGGTGTATTCGCCGGGCGCGAGATCCTCGAGGGTGCCGCTGCCGGTGAGATCGGCGTCGAAGCCGGCGGGGCCGGTTACCGAGACGGCGGCGGCGGCGCCCTGAGGCAATCCGGTCACCGTGATCGCGAGGCGGCCGGTGACCGCGGCGCAGCTCACCGCGAAGGCGGCCGGCACCGAAGCGCCCTCCGCGACCGTCACATCCAGCGGGTTGGCTCCGGACACGACGCAGTTGGGTGCGAGGCCATCGAGCGACAGCCGGTGGTCGCCCGGGGTGAGACCGACGAGCGTCAGGGTCGCGTCGTTCCCCACCGGCCGGCTGTTGCCCCCGTCGAGCGTGAGCACGTAGCCGTCGGGATCGGGCGCGGCGCCACTGGTGGAGACGGTGACGTCGATGTCGCCGGCGGCGGGCGGAATGCCGCCGCAGGTGACGGTGAAGCTCGCGCTCGCCGTATCCCCAGGCCCGACGACCACCCCGCGCGGATTGCCGCCCTCCACCGTGCAGTTCGCCGCGATGCCGGTGAGCCCAACGACGTGGGTCTCGGCGCTCAGGTCCTCGAGCGTGGTCGTTGCCGCGGACGCGATCGCCTGAACCTCGACGCCGTCGAGGAAGACCATGTAGCCGTCGGCATCGGGGTCGGTACCCGAGGTGGCCGTGGTGACTTCGACCGCGCCGGTGGAGGGCCCCGGTTGCGGCCCGGCGCCGTCGGAACAGCCGAGCCAGGCCGAGGCGGCGAGCGCCAGGGCCGTACGCGGCCAGACGGGGGGCAGCGACCGGAGGAGTCCTCTCAGCGGTCCCTCGCGACTCGACGACAAAATTAGAGGGGGGTGCAGCAGGCTACCCGGGGCCGGTACGCCGGTCAAGCCCGGAAGCCGCCCGATGGACACCCCCAACACCTCAGCGCTCGAAGGTGAACTCCGTCTCGTACGCCCCGTCGCCGTCGAAGTCGTAAATCATGTAGACGTATCCGTCGTCCACTCCGCCCTCGATGTGGTCGCCGTAGGCCTCCGAGGCGAAGCTCAGATCCTCGTCGTCCCGACCGTACTGCCCGTAGTCGTCCAGCTGCAGCGACTGATTCTGCTCCACATGGTCGTAGAAGATCTTCATCTCCCATTGACCGTCCTGGCCCAGACGGAGCGATCCGCTCTGGAAGGACGCCGTCCCGAAGTTGTAGTCCTCGCTCTCGGGAAGGCCGTCCTCGTTGATCCCGACCAGGGTCCAGGTGCCCGCGAGACCACCGCCGCCGGGGCCGGTGGGATTGTGGTCGCCGCCCCCGCAGGCGCCGGCCAGCAGGGCGAGGCCCAGCAGCGCGCTGCGCGGAATCCAGTGAGTCGTCTGCATGCTTCCTCCGTGGCTGGCCGCGGAGTCCGCGGCAGGTGTGATGGTCCGTCCCCCGGAGCTAGGTACGCAGGCCCCGGGGGATGATTCTCACGGAGGTTGGGACAGGGGCTATTGCCGGTACTGGTAGGCCAGCTTGACGAAGAAGCCGTCGTTGACCCGGCTGAGGCGACTCCAGTTGAACTCGCCATCGGTCTCCATCGAGCTGCCGTACCCCACGAACGCGACCGTGCCGGGGGTCGGCTCGTAGGACGCCAGAAAGTCCACCCGGAGGCCGTCGAACTCGGTGGGCAGCGCCGGCTCCCCGTCCACGTACAGCGGGGCGCCGGTCACCGGGTCGACCAGCTGGGACCGGCGCTCCGAGCGGTATTCGCCGATGGCGCGGAAGAAGAGGGCGCGGTTGGGCTGGAACTCCACCTGGAGCCGGGGAATCGTGGAGCGGGCGAACTCCGACCCGTCCAGCCGGTCGAGCCGGAACACGGTGGTGGTGGCGGCCACGCGCACGGTCGTCGCCGGTCTCAGGTTCACCTCGCCGGTGACCCGCCAACCGGAGCCGGTGGCGCCCTCCTCGAAGATCGGGATCCGTCCGCGGCCGTACTGCACGTTGGCGCCGAGCTTCTGCCAGGTGGGCGTCGTCGCCTTGGTGCTCCAGGTCACGCCGCCGAAATCGTCGGGCGGCAGGTAGGCCTCGCCCGCGGCGCCGCCGACGGTGTACCCCGCGAAGGAACTGTCCTGCCAGTTGACGAAGTCCCACTGGGTGTGCCCGTTCAGCTCCCAGCCGCCCTTGAGCTGGAAGGTGGCGTCGCCCTGCACGAAACCTTCCAGCGGCCGGTGGACCAGCGCGTCGGCGTAGAGCCAGGTGACGTCCGGGCCGAAGAACACGGTCAGGTTCTCCAGCGTCGACCCCTTGGCGCCATAATGGGTGAGGCGGTTGAACGCGTGCCCGTTGACCACGTCGCTCCGGAGCTGGTTGACGAAGCCCGCCTGCGCATCGAAGCCGCGCCCCAGCCCATGCAGCAGGTAGTTGAAGCCCCAGCTCCGGCCGGTGCGGTCGTATTCCGCCTGCCAGATCGGTGCGTTGCGGACGCCGGCGGCGTCGCTGGTGAAGGACCAGCCGTACTGGAACTGGGTGTAGTACAGGCCCCAGACGTAGCGGAAGTCGCCGGCGAGGACCCGGTTGTGCGAGTCGGTCAGGTCGCGGTTGGTGAAGGTGAGCCCCCCGATCGAGTTGGCTCCGAAGTCGCTTCGGAGCCGGGTGATGTTGAACAGCGCGTCGTCGGGCTCCGATTCGTCGAGCGCGGTCAGGTGGGCCACGCCGAGCTGGCCGAACTTGCCGGTGAACTTGGCTCCGGCCTTGGGATCCACGATCCGCCGGGTATACACCAGCGTCTGGGGCGTGCCGAAGAGCTCGATCCCCTCGAGGAAGAACGGCCGCTTCTCGGGGAAGAAGAGGGCGAACCGCTCGTTCACCGTCACCTGGCCGGCATCGCTCTCCACCTGGCTGAAATCGGGGTTGATGGTGCCGTCGAGCGCGTAGCTGGTGAAGCCGAACCGGAAGTTGAGCCCGGCGTCGGGGTCCACCTCTTCCCGGACGTACTCCTCGGTGTCGGTGTCGCGATAGCCGTTGGCGGTGGCGGTGACGAAGGGCTGTGCCTCCATCGTCACCCCATGGTGGAGGTCGGTGAGGCCTCCGATCGCGCCTTCCTGCCCCAGGAAGCTGGCGTTGGCCCGCCGCACGTCGGTCCAGGTGTCGGTGTAGCCCGTGCGCTTGACAACCCGAGTGACGTTGAACCCCCAGACCTGCTCGCCGCTGGAGGGGTAGCGCAGGCTCTTGAACGGGATCCGGATCTCGACCTCGTACCCCCGGTCGGTGATCCGGCCCTTCGATTCCCAGGTGAAGTCGGGATTGAGATCGGTGCTTCCCGGTATGAGGCTCGACACCTGGCCCGCGCCTTCGCTCCGCACCCCGTCGCTCTGCGAGCCCAGCGGATTCACCCCGAAGAAGAACGCCCGCCGGCGGTCGTGAAAGGTGTCGATGTCGAGGACGATATGGTCGTCGTTGTCGATGTTGTCACGGTCGGCGACGGTCGCGCGAATGGAGGCGGGCGAGCGGTCGTGCGCGATGATGCCGAAATGGATCGCGTCGGGCGCGTACCAGACCAGCACCTCGGTCTCCTCTTCGGCGGGGCGGCCGTCCACCGGCTGATACTGCCAGAACCCGGTCAGGCGGGTCGCCCGGGCCCAGACCGGCTCGTCCAGCCGGCCGTCGATGCGGACCTCGGCGTCCTCCACCCGCGGGATGGTGGCCGTGGGCGAGCCGCGCCCCTCGACCACGAGCTCGGGGTGAACGCCGGGAGCGGGCTGGCCGACCGGCGCGGCGACCTGCAGCAGGAGGAAGGTGAGCATCCGTCTACAATTTACGTCGCAGTCCAAAAGCGGGTTTCCCGCGGGGGCCGCCGCCGACGAATCGTCGGCGTGCGCTCTCGACGCCGGGAGCGGCCCCGGCTAATCTTGGCAGACGCATCAGCGCGCCACCCTCTTACCATCAGAAGCTCCGTCGTGCGCCGTTTCCTCGGTGTTTGTCTTCCGCTGCTCGCGGCCGCTCCCGGCTGCCGTGCCCCTGCCGACCGAGCGCCGGCTCCGGCCACCCTGCGGGTGAGCGCTCTGCCGGACCAGGCCCCGGACCGGGTGCTGGCCCAGCACGAGGGCGTGCTGAACGAGGTCTGCCGCCTGGCAGCGGTGCGCTGCCTCTGGACGCCGGTATCCTCCTACGGCGCCCTGGTGGACGGCCTGGGCCGGGGAACCATCGACCTGGCCTTCCTCGGGGGGGGGACGTTCGCGCAGGCCCGGCACCGCTTCGGCCTGGTGCCGCTGGCGATGCGCGACATCGACTTCGCCTTCACCAGCGTGATCCTGGTGCGCGGCAGCGACACCGCGCGGAGCCTGGCGGACCTGCGGGGGCGCCGCTTCGCCTTCGGGCCCCAGGCCTCGACGTCCGGTCACCTCATGCCGCGGTACTTCCTCCAGCGGCTCGGGATGGACCCGGAGCGGACCTTCAGCCAGGTCGTCTACAGCACCGGGCACGACGCCACGATGCGGATGATCGCCGATGGCCGGGTCGATGCCGGCGCGGTGAACGGCCCGCTGGCCTACGCCTACCTCGCCGCGAACGACTCGGTGGCTCGACGGCTCCGGGTGTTGTGGCGGTCGCCACCCTATACCGACTACGTCTGGGCCGCGCGCCCGGAGCTTCCGCCCGAGCTGCGCCGCCGTCTCACGGACGCCTTCCTCGATCTCGACCTCACGATCCCCGTCCAGCGGCGCGCGCTCGAGCACGAGGGCGCCGGCGGCTACATCCCCGCCGATGCCGACGAGTTCGGCCCCATCACCGACATCCTGCGCCAGCGGGGTCACCTGTGACCCGCCATCCGGTCGCCCGGCAGCTTCGCACGCTGCTCTGGTCCATCGCGGGGTGCCTGACGCTGCTGGTGCTGGCCTACGCCGGCCAGGTCTACATCGGCCAGCAGGACCGCCGGGTGCTGAACGACCTGCACGGGCAGGGCAGCATCCTGGCGCTCTCGATGCACGACGCATTCTCGAGCGCACGCGCCCTCACCGCGATCGGCGGCATGTCGCCGGCGGAAGAGGGCGCCTTCGCCGCCGCGAACGCGGTGGCGTTCGGGCGCACCCTCGACTACGGCGACCGGCTGCTCGCGCTCTACCGAGGGGTGCCCGGCCCCGAGCTCGAGGCGGGGCGGCGCCGCCTCGAGCGCGCGCTGGAGCAGCTCCGGGCGCTCCGGGTGGAGTTCCAGCATGACGATCTCGGTCTGGCCCGGGCCTTCGCCACCCGACCGCTGTACGTCGGGATCGTGAGCCTGCAGCTCGAGCAGATGCACGCCATCGCGTCGAAGGAGCTCAGCGCCGCGATCGAGCGGCGGACCCGGATCTCCACCCTCCTGTTCATCGGCACCGCGGTCATCCTGATCTCCGGGCTGGGCCTCCTCGCGGGTCGCTACCTCCGGACCATCGACGCCACGCTGGAGCGGGAGACCGAGACCCTGGATGCGCTCAGGCGGAGCGAGGCCCGGCTGGAGGAGGCCCAGCGACTGGCCCAGGTCGGCAGCTGGGAGCTCGACCCGGCGAGCGGGCGAATGACGCTCTCCACCCAGATGGGTCGCATGCTGGGGCTGACCGGGGCCACGACCGGCACCGATCACTCGGCCTTTCTGGCTGCCGTCCATCCCGACGACCGGGCCCGCGTCGCCGAGCTGATGAGCGGGCACGCCAACGGGCGGCCGGTCGAGCTGGTGCATCGTCTCCGACCCTCCGGTGGAACCGAGCGGGTGGTCATGCTGCGCGGCTGGGGCTCGGGCGAGGGCGGCGGCCACGGAGCCTTCGGCACGATGCAGGACATCACCGAGCGACGCGCCCTGGAGACCCACCTGCTCCAGGCGCAGAAGATGGAATCGGTCGGCCGGCTCGCGGGCGGCGTGGCGCACGATTTCAACAACATGCTGACCGCGATCATCAACAACATCGTCCTCGCGCTGGACGATCTCCCCGACGACGACCCCCGGCGCGAGCTGCTCACCGAGGCCGCGGCGGCGGCGCACTCCGCCGCGCAGACCACCCGCCAGCTGCTCACCTTCTCCCGGCGCCAGATCATCGACCCGAGAGTCCTGGACCTGAACGACGTGGTCGGCCGGGTGCAGAAGATCCTCCAGCGCCTGCTGGGCGAAGACGTGCGGCTCCGCACGGTGCTGCAGCCGAAGCTGGGCCTGGTCCGGATCGACGTGTCGCAGATCGAGCAGGCGCTCATCAACCTGGCCGTCAACGCGCGGGACGCGATGCCCGACGGCGGCACCCTCACGATCGAGACCGCCGACGTGGCGCTGAACGCAGAGTATTGCCGCGCCCATCCCCATCTCCGCCCCGGCGAGTTCGTGATGCTCTCGGTGGTGGACGACGGCAAGGGACTGACCGACGAGGACAAGGCGCACCTGTTCGAGCCCTTCTATACGACCAAGCCGCCGGGCCACGGGACGGGCCTGGGCCTGTCGATGGTGTATGGCGCGGTCAAGCAGCACGGCGGAAGCATCGAGGCGGAGTCGACCATGGGCGCCGGCACCACCTTCCGCATCTACCTGCCGCGGGTAGACGAAGCGGCCCAGCCGCCGGGGCCGACCGCGCCAGGGCGCCCCAGGGGCGGCACCGAGACGATCGTGCTGGTCGAGGACCAGGACAGCGTGCGCTCCATCGCGAGCCGTCTCCTCCGCCGGTGGGGATACACGGTCCACGCCTTTCCCAGCGCGGAGGCCACGCTCGCCGCGCTCGGGACCATGGAGGCGCCGATGGATCTCCTGGTCACCGACGTGGTCCTCCCCGACCTGAACGGGCCGGCGCTGGCCGAGCGCGTGCGGGAGCTCCTGCCCGGACTACCGGTGCTGTTCACCTCCGGCTACACCGGTACGGTGCTCGCCCGCCACGGCGTGCTCGATCCGGGAATCGAGTTCCTGCCCAAGCCGTACTCCGGGGACGCCCTCGCCAGGCGGGTGCGCGAACTGCTCGACCGCGATAGGTCCTTGACCGGCGCTTGACCGGCCCCCGCGAGCGTTCCCGGGTCCGCTACCGGGAGCACAGATGCGCTCGCACGCCGTCGTCACCACACTCCTCCTGCTGGCCGGTCACGCCGTTCCGGCCATGGCGCAGGAGCTTTCCACCGAAACGCTGCAGGCGATCAATGCCGCCTCTCGCGCCCGGGCCCGCCTGGGCGACGAAGGGTGGCACCGGCTCGCCGGCACCGGCCGCGGGATGTCCGCCGGCGGCGGCCGGATCTATGTCCGCGACGGCAGCTCCGATTCGTCGCTGACCGAGGTCGCGCTCGGCGACGTCCGGGAGCTGCAGGTGGCCCGCGGCTCGAACGCCGGGAAGGGTGCCTTCATCGGCGGAGGGATCGGTCTGGCACTCGGCATCGCGGCGGTCATCGTCGCCTCCAGCGACGATTGGACCACCCCCACCCCCGGCCAGGGGGTCGTCGGGATGCTGGTCTTCACCGCCGCAGGCGCGGGTATCGGCGCGCTGGCGGGGAGTGCCTCGACCCACTGGCAAACCGTCTACGGAGCCGACGCGCCCTGACGGGCGCGCCGGCCTCGGTCCCGCCGGGTGCTACTGGTTCGCGCAGCTCACGCTGGGGTTCCACATCGCGAACATGCCGGACGGATTCGGCCGCCAGGCCCAGATATGGAGCGCCCACACGCCGAGCTCCGGCAGCGGCGCGAAGGGCACGCCGAGGAGCGTGGGAGGCTCGGCCGAGAGGCTCAGCGGCACGACGTAGTCGACGCCCACGAGCTGGCGGCCGCCGCCGGGCTTCGGCTCGTACATCACGAGCTCGGGCCGGAGCAGCTCGACGTTCCCGTCCACCAGGTCGTTGTTGATCCAGTGGAAGCCCTGCGCGCCACTGCCGGGGAGCGCGGCGCAGCCGGCCGGGAACTGCACGTTGTAGCCGGCGTTCTGCGCCGCGGCCAGGTCGTGGAAGCCCTTGGTGGCGGCGCGCACCTTGGCGATCGCCTTCAGCATGTCGGGGGTCAGGACCACGGGGCCGCCGTGGGCTCCATGGCTGTGCGCCGAGGCGGCATTGGGCTGGACGGCGGCGGTGGGGGAGGAGGTGTCGCTCTCACAGGCGGCGAAGGCGACGATCGCGACGGCGGCGACGGCCGCGGCCGCCCGGGACCGGGGGAACGTGAGCGGGGGCATGAGTCTCTCCAGTTGGGGAACGGGCGCAGCCGGACCCCCGGCCTGCCCTCGTTAGAGACAAAGCCGAAAATCGGTCCCGAAGGGCTCATCGGCCTTGCCGCCCTCCCGACAGGCGGCGTAGTATCACCCCGATGCTCCCCGCCCCAGACTCCGAGCCGGGTCCCTCCGGCGCCGTCCCCCGCGGCGGGCTCGACGAAGTATTCCCTACCGTCTATCAGGAGCTCCGCCGGGTGGCCCACCGCCACCTCGGCGGCGAGCGCACCGGTCACACCCTCGGCACCACCGCTCTGGTCCACGAGGCTTACCTCGAGCTGGCCCGCCTGGAGCAGATCCGCTGGCCCGGCCGGGCCTACGTGCTCGCGGCCGCCGGCCGCGCCATGCGCCGGATCCTGATCGACTACGCGGTCGCCCGCCGGGCGCAGAAGCGAGGCGGCGGGGTGACGGCCGAGCCGCTGGACGATGCGGTGGCGATGGCGGTGACCCGGAGCGACGAGCTCCTGGCGCTGGACGAAGCGCTCGATCGCCTGGGCGAGGCCAACCCGCGGTGGGCGCGCGTGGTGGAGTGCAGGTTCTTCGGGGGGATGAGCGTGGAGGAGACGGCGGAGGCGCTGGAGACCTCGCCCGCGACGGTGAAGCGCGACTGGACGATGGCCCGCGCCTGGCTCAACCGCGAGCTGGGCGAGTGAACTGGACCCGGATCGAGGAGATCCTCACGGGCGCACTGGAGCGCGAGCCCGCCGAGCGAGCGGCCTACCTCGACCAGGCCTGCGCCGGCGACGCCACCATGCGAGCAGAAGTGGATTCCCTGCTGGCCGCGCACGAGCGCCCCGGTGCGGTGGACCGCATGGCCGCCGACTTCGCACCGGTCGCGGCCCGGCTCCGCACCACCGCGGTGTCGCTGGCTGGGAAGACCGTCGGCCCGTACGAGGTGAAGGAGGAGATCGGCGGCGGGGCGATGGGGGTGGTCTACCGGGCGCTGGACACCCGGCTCGGCCGCACCGTCGCGCTCAAGTTCCTGCGCCCCCACCTCGGCACCGACGATTCCGCGTCGGAGCGCTTCCGGCTCGAGGCCCGGACCGTCGGCGGGCTGGAACACCCCAACATCTGCACCCTGCACGAGATCGGCGAGGCCGAGCCGGGGCAGCTCTATCTGGCGATGCCGTTGTACGACGGCGAGACCCTGCAGCGCAGGATCGCGCGGGGGTCGGTGGCGGTGGAGGAGGCGGTGGGTATCACGATCCAGATCGCGCGCGGGCTGGCCAAGGCGCACGCGCGCGGGATCATTCACCGGGACATCAAGCCGTCGAACGTGCTCGTGACCGGCGACGGAGTGGTCAAGATCCTCGACTTCGGGATCGCGAAGCTGGCCGGCGTGGCGCTCACCGGGCCGTCCACCGTGCTCGGCACGCTGGGCTACATGAGTCCCGAGCAGGCCGAGGGCGAGCCGCTGGATCATCGCACCGATTTGTGGTCCCTCGGTGTGGTGCTCTATGAAATGCTGGCCGGCCGGCGCCCATTCCCGGGCGCAACCCCGTCCGCCGTCGCGGAGGCCGTCCTCGGCGGCGATCCGGCGCCGGTCTCGACGCTCCGGCCAGAGGTTCCACCGGGCCTCGACCGGATCCTGAAGACAGCCCTGGGCAAGACTCCCGCGGCGCGGTACCAGTCGGCCCAGGCGTTCGAGCGCGACCTGCTGGGGCTCGGCCTGGCGCTCGACCTGCCGGCCGGGTTCACGCCGTCGGGCGGATCACCACCGGTGGAGGTCCCGCCGCCGCCGCCCGCACGCAGGCGTTGGGCCGTCGCGGCCGCGCTGGT
>DATCWW010000157.1:0-6530 GCA_036566145.1 Gemmatimonadales bacterium | reverse complement strand
GTCGGCGGCCCGCGCCGGCCGGCGCCGGAGTCGGAGATCGCGGCGGGGACTGTGTCGTTGGCGTGAGAGGGGGCAGCAGACGGTGGTCTGCCATCCCGAGCGCAGCGAGGGACCTAGGTCGGCCGAGTTCGATAGCGGGGTAGCAGGTCCCTCGCTGCGCTCGGGATGACAGTCGCCACATGAGCTGCTGAGATGAAGCTCCAGGAGACCCGATGCCCATCCACCGTCTGATGCTCGCCTGCGCTTTGCTCTTTCCCGCCGGTCTCGGCGCCCAGCAAACACCTCCCGAGGCCGACCGCAGGCTGGCGCGGGAGATCCTCGCCGAGCTGGTGGCGATCAACACCACCCAGGACTCCGGCGCCACCCGCGCGGCCCGGGCCCTGGCTCGACGGCTCACGGCCGCGGGCTTCCCCGCCCGGGACGTGCAGCTCGCCGGGCCCAAGCCCCGGAAGCAGAACCTGGTGGTCCGCTTGCGCGGCCATGGCACCGCCAAGCCGATCCTCTTCCTCGCCCACCTCGACGTGGTCGAGGCCCGGCGGGAAGACTGGTCCATGGACCCCTTCCGGCTCACCGAG
The DNA here is from genome assembly GCA_036566145.1 of Gemmatimonadales bacterium. Lineage (GTDB taxonomy): Bacteria > Gemmatimonadota > Gemmatimonadetes > Gemmatimonadales > GWC2-71-9 > CAVVWJ01. The sequence goes on along the minus strand of DATCWW010000157.1, from coordinate 5,955 downwards.
CGGGACGGCTGGCTGTACGGCCGCGGCACCATCGACATCAAGGACGAAGCCGCGGACCTGGTGACCAACCTGATCCGCCTGAAGCGCGAGCGGTACGTGCCCGAACGCGACATCATCATCGCCCTGACCGACGACGAGGAGGGCGGCGACGACAACGGCGCGCAATGGCTGCTGGCGAATCGCCCCGGGTGGATCGCCGCGGCCTACGCGATCAACCTCGACGCCGGCGGGGCACAGATGCAGAACGGCCGGCGGCTCCGCAATCCGGTGCAGACGAGCGAGAAGATCTACGCTACCTACCTCCTCGAGGTCACCGGACCGGGCGGCCACAGCTCGCTGCCGGAGCGCCGCAATGTCATTTACAGCCTGGCGCGGGGGCTGGACCGCCTCTCCCAGTACACCTTCCCGGTGCGGCTCACCGAAACCACCCGCGGGTTCTTCGACCGCCTCGGCGCCCAGATCGGAGGCGAGACCGGCCGCGACCTCCAGGCCATCGCCGCCGGACGGGCCGACAGCGCGGCGGTCGAGCGGGTGAGCGAGACGCCGGTGTACAACTCCTCGATGCGGAACACCTGCGTGGCCACCATGCTCCAGGCGGGCCACGCGGAGAACGCGCTCCCCCAGCGCGCCCAGGCGACGGTGCAGTGTCGCCTGCTGCCGGGCGAGTCGCCCGAGGCCATCCGCGATACGCTCGCTCGGATCGTGGTCGACACCGCGATCAAGGTCACCATCAAGGGCGAGCCCCAAGGCGCCCCTGAGTCCCCGCTCAACCCCGAGGTCATGACGGCCGTGGAGCAGGCGACCCACTCGCTCTGGCCCGATGTGATCGTCCTGCCGGTGATGGACCCATGGGCAAGCGACGCGGTGCGGTTCCGCCGGGCCGGAACTCCGGTCTACGGGGTGTCGGGGGTGTTCTACGACATCGACGATGTCCGCGCTCATGGCCGGGACGAGCGGGTCCTGGGCGAGGCGTTCGATCAGGGCGTGGAATTCACCTACCGCTTGATGAAGGCGCTCAGCGGAGCCGGCTGATGCGCGCGGCGTCCCTGCCGGCCGTCATCCTGGCGCTCGGCTGCGGCCGACCCGCGGCGCCGCCGGGGCCCTCACCCGCGACCCTCGCGGCCGCGGAGTCGCTCTACCTCGACACGCGCGACCTGCGCGACCGGATCGACGTGCTGGACGCCTCCGGCGCCGACAAGGCTCCGGACGGCACCACCCGCGCGCTCCTGGTGCGCCGGTACGACTCGCTGCGACCGCGTCTTGCCACGCGCCTCGCGGGGGTGGATTCGACCTCCCTGGGCGCCGACGACGCCCGCGCGCTCGGGATGATGCGGCGGACCCTGGCGCGCGATCTGGGCGAGGCACCCGCTCCCGATACTACCGGCACCGGCACCGCCCCCGACTGCGCCTACGACCCGCGGACGGTTGATGCGGCCGACTCGCTCCGGGCCCGGATCTACGCCTGCTACGGATGGACCCAGGCCCATCTCCTGACCGACGGCGACACGGTGGACCGGCTCACACTCCTGGGCGGCCTCGGCCGAAGCGAAGACCCGGAGCAGCGACGGCGGGAGTTCCTGGCGCTGGCGCCGGTCTGGCGCAGCATGAACGGCGAGAACGACGCCGGGAGTCCGTACCGCCGGCTGATCACCCTCGAGGCCGCGCGGAGCCGGGGGCGCGAGCTGCCCGCCGAGGCGCAGGCGCGCGCCACCGGAATCGAGCCGGATTCGCTCGAGCACTGGCTGGTCGCGATCCTGGAGACCTGGCGCGACGTGACTCCGTCCGCGCTGGTCGAGCCCTGGGATTGGTACTATCAGACCGGGCGCGCCAGCCGCGTACTGAGCGCGCGGATCCCGCTGGAGCGTCTCGCCCGGCTCAACGACTCGGTCTACCAGGCACTCGGCGCCGATCTCAGCGCCCTCCGCGTCCGGTATGACCTCGCCCCGCGCGACGGGAAGACGCCGGTGGCGTTCACCACCTTCGGCGGTCGGCGACCGATCGTGCCCTGGGTCTTCGCGACTTACCGCACCGGCGGATTGGACAACCTCAACGAGCTGCTCCACGAGACCGGCCACGCCATCCATCTGGCCGCCATCCGCACCCGCCCCGCGTACACCGACTGGCCCGACGCCGATCCGTTCACCGAGGCGGTAGCGGACTTCATCGCCCTCGACGTGTACGAGCCGGCCTGGCAGCAGCGCTGGCTGGGCGACTCGGTGCCGCTCGCCGACGGGCTCCGGGGACGATACGGGGCCATCCTGCTCGACATGTCCTGGGCGCTCTTCGAGCTCAGGATGCTGCGCGATCCGTCGGCCGATCCCAACCTGGTCTGGGCCCGCCTCACCCAGGACTACCTCCATATCCGGGCGCATCCCGAGCTCGCCTGGTGGGCCATGCGCGGGCAGCTGGTGGACGAGCCCGGGTACATGATGAACTACGCGGCCGGCGCTATCGTGATCGCGGCGATCCGGGAGCGCACCCGCGCCCGCCACGGGGACTTCACCCGCGGCGACCCTGGCTGGTATGCCTGGGTGGCGCCACGGCTCTACCGCTATGGGCTGGAGCGGCCGACTCGCGAGGTGGTCGAGGGATTCCTGGGCGGCCCGGTCTCGCCCGCGGCCCTGCTCACCGACCTGCGTCGCATGCCCCGGACCGTACCGTGACGCTGTTTCAGAGCCCGATCCGTAGTGATCTTACCGTCGTTCCCGACCGCACCCGCAGGAGGTTGCCGTGACCCCAGCCCGATCGCCCGCGCCCACCTTTTCCGCGGTGGCGGAGTATCCCGCCGCCGACCCCGCCGAGGCCGCGCGCCACTTCCTGACCCGCCTCTCGGTCGAGACCGACGTATCCGACGTCGTCCACGACATGAGCCGCGGCACCGGAAAGCTGATCCTGCTCGACGTGCGGAGCGCGGAGGAGTACGCCGTCTGCCACGCGGCCGGCGCGATCAATCTTCCCCACCGGCGGATCGCCGCCGAGACCACTGCCGGCTTCGATCGCGACGCCATCCTGGTGACCTATTGCTGGGGACCGGCCTGCAATGCTTCCACCAAGGCCGCCGCCAAGCTCGCCCGCCTCGGCTTCCGGGTGAAGGAGATGATCGGCGGTCTGGAGTACTGGCGCCACGAGGGATGTCCGGTCGAGGGCACTCTGGGCGCGGACGCGCCGATGCACTGGCGGTTCACCGGATGAGCGGTGCCCCGCGAGGGACCGTCGCGCTGGTGACCTGCGCCGCCCACCCGCACCTCTCGGCCGACGACCGCCTGCTGCTTCCCGTGCTGGCGGAGGCCGGCTTCGCGCCGGTGGCCAGCCTCTGGGACGATCCCGCGGAGCCGTGGGCCCGCCACGCCGCCGTCGTGGTGCGGTCGTGCTGGGACTACCACCACCGTCCCCGCGAGTTCCACGCCTGGCTCGACCGCCTCACCGCCGAGGGCGCCCGGGTCTTCAACCCGGTCCCGCTGCTGCGCTGGAACGCGGACAAGCGCTACCTGCGCGATCTCGCCGACGCCGGCATCGAGGTGATCCCCACCGCCTGGGTGGCGGAGCGCGACGAAGCCTCGCTCGCCGACCTGGCCGGCGCGCGGGGCTGGCGCCAGGTGGTGGTGAAGCCCAGCGTCTCGGCGACCGCGTTCGAGACCTGGCGCGCCGGACCGACAGTGACCGGCGAGGACGAGGAACGCTTCCGCCGCCTCACCGGCGAGCGACCAGCCCTCGTCCAGCCTTATCTGCCGGATATCGAGCGCGGAGAGATGTCCCTGGTCTTTCTCGGCGGGCAGTACAGCCATGCGGTGCTCAAGCGGCCCCGCGCCGGCGATTTCCGGGTCCAGACCGACTTCGGCGGGACCGTGGAGCCGATCCGGCCGGAGGAGCACGTGGTGGCCGCCGCATCGCGCGTGCTGGCGGCCGCGCCGGGCCCGACCCTCTACGCCCGGGTGGACCTGTGCCTCGTAGGAGGGCGAGCGCAGCTCATGGAGCTCGAGCTGCTCGAGCCGGCGCTCTTCTTCGCTCACGAGCCCGGAGCCGCGGCGCGGTTCGTCGAGGCGCTCGTTCGGGCCTAGATCGGCGGCACGGTTCTTCGGCACGGTCGAAGTGACCGGCGACCTTCATCCGCGAGTCCCGCTAGAACGAAAGCTTCAGGATCCGGCCCTCGGTCCCCACCAGCCACCCCGCCTGGGGACTCGCGAACGCGACGGCCCAGTAGTTCTCCACCCCGGGCAAGGTGAGCCAGTGATCGCCCTCGTCGGGTGACCAGGCTGCGCCCGAGGGACCGGTGGCCACGACAGTCCCCGCACCCAGTCCGCGCACGTAGGTCAGTCCGTACACCGCGCCCGGAAACGAGGTTCCCGTCGCCAGGGTCCAGGTCCGCCCGCCGTCGCTGCTGCGGGCGATGTTGTTCGAGGGCTTGGTGGGCGCGTTCACCTCACCGCCGCCGAGAATGCCGTGGTTCGCGTCGCGGAAGTCCACGCTGAAGGCGCCGGAAGTGGCGGTGCCCTGGATGATCGGGATGTCGTGCGCCTGCCAGGTGTCTCCGCCGTCGGTCGTCGCCAGCACGCGGGCAGAGGTCCCCGCGCCGGTCGCGATCCAGGCGCGCTGGTCGCCGTGCACCGCGACACAGGTCCCGCTCGCGGCGAAGGCGCCCTCCTCGGCGTTCGCGGCAGGCAACCGGTTCCCGATGTCCTCCCATCTGGCGCCGTCCATGGTGCGGATGACGGGGAATCGCCCGTTCACCGCGTCGCTCATGGTGAGGCCACGCTCGGGGCGCCAGAACGCGAAGCAGTCGTAGAAGGCCTTGGGCTCCTGGTTGGTGAACAGCCGGGTCCAGGTGGCTCCGCCATCGGTCGTCTTGTAGATGCGGGACTGATCGCCCGGCCCGGCCGAGAGCAGATAGGCCGCCCGGGCATCGATGCCTTCGACGTCCCGGAACTCCAGCGTGTCCGCGCCGGGCACCACCCCCGCCCGCCAGGTCGCGCCACCGTCGATCGTCACGGCATAGGTCCCGCCGGTGCCGCTGGCCCACGCGACCTGGGGGCTCACCGGACTGATGGCCTGGAGTCTGTTGGTCGTGCCGCTCCGCTGGGGGACGAGGGTCGGGCCCCTGGTGGCGTCGCGAGCTTCGGCCGCCGGCTTGGCACCCGGCGCCGCGTTGGCGCCGCCACAGGCGAACGCGCCGGCAAACAGCATGAGACTGGGCCAGAGAACGGGCCTCATGGCGTCGGGGCAGCCGCGGCGAGCGTCACCAGATGGACCGAAGAAAAGTCACGCACGAAGACGAGGCCGCAGCCGTCGGGGGTCACGGCGGGAAAGGTTTCGTTGCCCGGCGTGTTGACGCCGCCGCCGAGCGGCCGCGGCTCCGTCCACTCGCGATCGCGTCGTTGCGCCATCCATAGATCGGTCGGGCCGCGCGTGCTGCCATCCTCGGCCAGTGCCGAGACCTCGAGTACCACGCTGCCCCCCGGGCCGGGCACGCCGCCCCAGACGTGGAGATCGGGCCGCCAATCGGCCCAGCGCTCCACCGGCTCGTAGGGAACCGGTGCCCCGTACCCCGTGCCGGACATCACACTCACCAGGGTGGTGGTCGTCGCCCAGTCGGGCGTTGTCGCGCGGAAGATCAGGCTGTCTCCCGGTCCGAACCACACCTGGCTGTGATAGTAACCCGGGCGGACAGCCGAGATGATGGGGACCGGCGTCGCCCACCCGTCACCCCGACGGTCGGCGTACCACAGGTTCGCGCTGGGATGCGCGGCGGTATCGCCCGGGAACGGACGATAGGAGGTGAACGCGAGCCGCTGCCCGTCGTGCGTGAGGGTCGGATAGAGGTCGGAGAATTCTCCGCCCAGATCGACCCGTTCGGCCTCGCTCCATCCCGCTTCGGTCCGCCGGCTCCGGTAGATCCGGTAGTCCTCCGCCTGGGGATCGTCGGTCACCTTCTTGAAGAACCAGAGCTCACGGCCGTCG
>DATCWW010000365.1:0-4692 GCA_036566145.1 Gemmatimonadales bacterium | reverse complement strand
GCGCCATCGAGACGACCTCATGCGAGCGCACACCGGAGGCATGGGCGACGAACCCGACGCCGCAGGCGTCGTGCTCCCGGCCGGGGTCGAGCGCGGCCGCGGCCGGCACGGCCGCGTGAGGGTGGGGACGATCGGTCGAACGGGAACCGGCCGGGTGGATCCGCTGCCCAGGGGCGGCCATGGTACCTCCTGCGGGTGAGGCCCCAGCGGCCGGAGAGGCCGGAATCGGGGCACAAAAAAAGGCCCGCTCCGTTCGGGAGCGGGCCGGGCGATCGCTACACACGCGCTCGTTTACCCGGTCGCTCCCCCGGAGCGGACGAGATCAAGAAGAATGGCGACCGGAAGCGTGCGGGCCAACGACATGAATGTATTATTATGCATTACGCCGTATCAGTCAAGCGGGTGCCCCCACTTGACAGCAGCGCCTGCCGCGCGTTAGCCTGATCGAACGTCGTGGCGCTCCCTCCGGAGCTCTTCACCTCCCGCATCCAGGTCAGCCCGACATGTCGCTGTCGCTCGTCCTCGTCCTCCAGAGCCTCCTGCTTCCCCTCCTTATTGGGGTCGCAGCGGTCCGCGGCGTGCCGACACGAGCGATGTGAGCCAGTAGCACCGACGGCTCGAATCCCCGAGGCGCCGCGGACCCGATCCGCGGCGCCTTTTTTTCGTGACCACGCATCACCCGAAAGCCTCTATGGGCCCGACCCCGACCAACGTCCTCATCTTCGACACCACGCTCCGCGATGGCGAGCAGGCGCCCGGCAACTCGTTGTCCGCCGAAGAGAAGCTCCGACTCGCGCGGCAGCTCGACGCCCTGGGCGTGGACGTGATCGAGGCCGGGTTCCCGGCGGCCTCCGAGGGCGACTACCGCTCGGTCCGGGAGGTGGCCGCCGAGATCCGGCGGCCCGTCGTGGCCGCGCTGGCACGATGCCACGAGCGGGACATCGACCTGGCCGGCGAGGCGCTCGCGGGGGCGGAGCGGAGCCGGCTCCACGTCTTCATCTCGACCTCGGACCTGCACATCCGCGACAAGCTCCGGCTCGATCGGGACCAGGTGGCGGCCTTGGCCCGGGCCGCGGTCCGCCAGGCGCGCCGGTACACCGACGACGTCGAGTTCAGCGCCGAGGACGCCAGCCGGACCGATGCCGACTTCCTCTGCCGGGTGGTCGAGGCGGCCATCGACGAAGGCGCGACCACCGTGAACCTGCCCGACACCGTCGGCTATGCGACCCCGCCGGAGTACGCCGCCATGTTCCGGGACGTGCGCGAGCGGGTCCCCGGCGCGGACGCCGTCGTGCTGAGCGCGCACTGCCACGACGACCTCGGCCTCGCCGTGGCGAACTCGCTCGCCGCCATCGCGGCCGGGGCGGGGCAGGTGGAATGCACGGTGAACGGGATCGGCGAGCGCGCCGGCAACGCCGCCCTGGAGGAGATCGTGATGGCCGCCCAGGTCCGCGGCGGCGCCCTCGGGTTCCGCTGCAACGTGGAGTCGCGGGAGATCTACCGGACCAGCCAGCTGCTCTCCTACCTGACCGGCGTCTTTCCCCAGCCCAACAAGGCGATCGTGGGACGCAACGCCTTCGCCCACGAGGCCGGGATCCATCAGCACGGCATGCTCCAGAACGGGCTCACCTACGAGATCATCCGGCCCGAAATGGTGGGCATCCCACGCTCGACCCTGGTCCTGGGGAAGCACTCCGGCCGTCACGGCCTCGAGCGGCGCTACCGGGAGCTGGGCTACGAGCTCACCGAGGAGCAGCTGGCCGGCGTCTACCGCGAGTTCATCGCCCTGGCCGACCGGAAGCGCGAGATCCTGGACGAGGACCTCCTGGCCCTGCTGCACGAGAGCATTCCGGACGCCCCCGAGGAGTTCCAGCTGAGCCACCTGCGGGTGGTGTGCGGCAGCGTGAGCCCGACCGCCGAGGTTCGGATGACCGGACCCTGGGTGGGCGAGCGCAGCGCGCGGGGCACCGGGGACGGCCCGATCGCGGCCGCGTTCACCGCCGTCGGCGAGATCACCGGCCGGCAGCTCGAGGTGCTGAGCCTGCAGCTCCGCTCGCTCACCCCGGGGCGGGACAGCGTGGGGCAGGTCTTTCTCCAGGCCAAGATCGACGGCCGCTCGCTCTCGGGGCATGGCGCTTCCACCGACGTGGTGGAAGCCAGCGCCCGCGCCCTGGTGCATGCGCTGAACAAGTCGCGCCACGCCGAGCGGCTGGAGGCGAGCAGCCTGAACGCGGTCTACCTGTGGGGCGTATGACCGAGCTCCTCACCGGCTCCCAGATCCTCTGCCGCGTGCTGCGGGAGCAGGGCATCGACCTGCTCTTCGGCTATCCCGGCGGGGCGATCATGCCGTTCTACCACGCGCTGCCGGAGTACCCCGAGCTGCGCCACGTCCTCGTGCGTCACGAGCAGGCGGCCGCCCACGCGGCCGATGGGTATGCGCGCGCGAGCGGACGGCCGGGCGTCTGCGTGGCGACCTCGGGGCCGGGCGCCACCAACCTCGTCACCGGTCTCGCCACCGCCCATATGGACAACACCCCCGTGGTGGCGATCACCGGGCAGGTTTCCCGCGCCATGCTGGGCCGGGACGCCTTCCAGGAGACCGACATCATCGGGATCACCCAGCCGATCACCAAGCACAGCATCCTGGTCGAGGAGGTGGACGAGCTGGCCGACGCGGTGCGCGAGGCGATCGCCGTGGCGACCGAGGGGCGACCGGGCCCGGTGCTGGTGGACGTGCCGAAGGACGTGCAGACGGGGAAGGCGGAGTGGGGCGCGGGACGCAGGGACGCAGGGGCGCAGGGACGCAGGGGGGCGCCGTTCTGCGACGCCGCGACTCTGCGCCCCAGCGCCGCCGCGTCCGACCTCGACCACGCGGCCAGGCTCATCACCGCTGCCGAGCGGCCGCTGATCATGGCCGGGCACGGCGTCATTCTCGCCGAAGCCTACGACGAGCTGCGCCAGCTCGCCGAGCGCACCGGCATCCCGGTGATCACGACGCTGCTCGGCATCAGCGCGTTCCCCGAGTCGCATCCGCTGCACCTCGGCATGCCGGGAATGCACGGGGAGGTGCACGTCAACCGCGCGATCCAGCAGGCCGACCTGATCATCGGGGTGGGACTCCGGTTCGACGACCGGGTCACCGGCAATCTCGCGGCGTTCGCGCGGGGGGCGCGGGTCATCCACCTCGAGCTCGACCCGTCCGAGGTGGGCAAGAACGTGCCGGTCGCCGTGGGCCTGGTGGGCGATGCGCGCGCCCTGCTGGGGGCCTTGCTGCAGCGGGTGGATCGGCGGGAGTGCGGGGCCTGGCGGGCCGAGATCGCGAGCTACGTGCGGCCCCGCCCGGAGAGCTACCGCGGCGACCTCTCCCCCGAGGCGATCCTGCGCGCCATCGAGGAGGAGACCGGCGGTCGCTGCACCATCGTCTCCGACGTGGGGCAGCACCAGATGTGGGTCGCCAAGCTGTACCGCTACCAGCGGCCCAACAGCCACATCACCTCGGGCGGCCTCGGCACCATGGGCTTCGCGGTGCCGGCCGCGATGGGGGTGGCGCTGGCGCGTCCCGACGAGCCGGTCTGGGCCATCTCGGGCGATGGCGGCTTCCAGATGAACATGCAGGAGATCGCCACCATGGTGCAGGAAGGGATCCCGGTGAAGATGGCGGTCTTCAACAACGGCTACCTGGGCATGGTGCGGCAGTGGCAGCAGTTCTTCCACGGCCGGCGCTACTCGGCCACCCCGATCTGGAGCCCCGACTATGTCCGCCTGGCCGAGGCCTACGGGATTCCGGGCCGGCGGGTCGAGACCGGCGCCGAGGTCGAGGATGCGGTCCGCGAGGCGCTGGAGCGCCCCGGCCCGGCTCTGGTCGAGTTCATGATCGAGCAGGAGGCGAACGTCTTCCCGATGATTCCCCCGGGCGCGTCGCTGTCCGAGCCGATCGAGGCGGAGCCCGGTCGTCTGGTGCCGGCATGAGCGCAGGCGCCCAGGCGGTCTCGGTCCTGATCGAGGACCGCATGATCACGCTGACCCGAGCCGTCGGGCTGCTCCGACGGCGCAACTATCCGGTGCGGAGCTTCGCGGTGGGACCCACCGCGACTCCCGGACTCGCGAGGCTCACCATCATGATCCAGTCGGACCCGTCCACGGCCGAGCGGGCCGTACAGCACCTGCAGAAGATGATCGGCGTGCGCGAGGCGTCGGCCCTCCCGGCCGGCGGCGCCGTCGCGTGCGAGGTGGCGCTGGTGAAGGTCCGCGCCCCCGGCTCCCGCTACGGAGAGCTGCTCGACGTGCTGCAGCTCTTTCGCGCGTCGGTGGTGGACGATTCGGCCGACGCGGTGATCGTCGAGGTGTCCGGCTCCGACGCCTTCGTCCTGTCGTGCCTCCGCGCGCTCGAGCGCTTCGAAATCCTCGAGGTCGCGCGCAGCGGCGCCGTGGCCCTGGAGAGCGGCGCGGGCACCGGCGCCGCTTCCCCCAACTCCTAACCCCGAGCAGACCACGCCATGAGCAACGATTCCGTGCGGGTGTACTACGACGCCGACGCCGACCATCGGCGCCTCGCCACCCGGACCTTCGCCATCATCGGGTACGGCAGCCAGGGCCATGCCCACGCGCTCAACCTTCGGGACAGCGGCGCCCGGGTGATCGTCGGGCTCAGGCCGGGCGGCCGCTCGGCCGACGCGGCCCGCGCCGCAGGCC
>DATCWW010000352.1:0-4513 GCA_036566145.1 Gemmatimonadales bacterium | reverse complement strand
GAACGGCTGCGGGCCCTGCTGAGCCGGCGCCCCGCCGGCGTGCCTCACGCCACGCTTTCCGTGCTCTTGGGCATGCCGCCCAAGGCGGCCACCGCCGTCGCGCGCGAGCTCGCGGGCGGGCGCGACACGGGCGGCATCTGGATCCTCGACGAGGTGGTGCAGGCGCTCGGGACCAAGGCCCTGGAGCAGGTTCGACGCTTTCATCGGGCGCAGCCCAGCGAGCGGGGATTGCCGCTCGAGACACTCCGCCATGCGCTCCGCGCCCCCGAGCCGGTCGTGGAAGCCGCCCTCGGCGATCTCACCCGCGCCGGCAGGATCCGCCAGCGCGATGGGATCGCGGCGCTCGCCGGCTTCACCCCCAAGGTCGAAGGCGGCGACGCGGAGGTGGACCGCATCGTGGGGATTCTGGAGCAGGCGGCCCTCAGCCCGCCCAGCCTCGCCGAGCTCGAGGCGGCGACGGGGCGCCGAGATCTGGGGTCGCTCCTGCGCCTGGCCGCCGCGAGCGGCCGGGTCGAAGCGGTGGAGCGGGATCGCTACTACACCCGCGCGGCGCTCGACCGCTTTGCCCGGACGCTCGCCGAGCTCGGCCGGGAGGCCGACATCGTCCCCTCGGTGGTGCGGCAGCGGCTGGGCATCAGCCGGAAGTACCTCATCCCGCTGCTCGAATGGGCGGACGGGAAAGGGCTTACGGTCCGCGTCGGCGACGTCCGGCGGCTCCGCATTACCGGAAAGTCGCCTTGACACTGATTCCGGCGCGGCCCCATCTTCCGCGGTAACGTCCATCAGTGTCCCGTCCAGCACGGAGGTGCCTACAGTTCGACCCTTGTCAGCAGAGGAGCGCCCATGGTCCGCGTTGCGTGGCCGGGGTGGTTGCTCGGCCTTCTGGCGGGCGTCGGCCCGCCGGGAGCGGCGCAGGCGAATCCGCCGCCACCGCGGGTCGAGCTGAAGGAGAACTACCCCAATCCCTTTTTCCCGGCGACGACGATTCCGTTCACGATCTCCCCGGAGGTCTGTGCCGGAGGTCATCAGCCGGTGGTCAGCCTGAAGATCTACAACGTGCTGGTTCAGGTGGTGGCAATTCCGGTGCTGGCCAACGGGTCAGCCGAGCGGCTCGACAGCCTGAGACTCCGATGCGGTGAGTATCGGGTGCACTGGGACGGCAAGTACCTGGACGGCAGGCGGGAGGCGACCCCGGGAGTTTATTACTACCAGCTCACCGTTGACGGCGAGCGGTACACCCGGAAGATGATCGCTCAGCCGAGAGTTACCAGCGAACATTAGGGGCGGCGCGTAAGCGCCCGCCCCTCTGTCGTTTGTAGGCGTGGGTATGTCATTTCGGCAGACTTTCGGGGAATGGGTATTGCTCACGCGGTACCCGGAGTCGTGTCCCCAAGTCCCATGAGGAGCCGATGATTCGACCAGAGCGATTGACCATCAAGGCCCAGGAGGCGTTTCGCGACGCGGGCGAGGACGCCCGACGCCGCGGCAACCCCGTCGTCAACGACGCCCATCTGCTGCTCGCGCTGCTCAGCCAGCCCGAGGGCGTGGTGCAGCCGCTGCTGCAGAAGGCCGGCCTGAATGTGACGGCCCTGACGCAGGCCACCGAGCGCGAGATCGGCCGCTTTCCCACCCAGCAGGGCGGAGGCGCGGAGCCGACCCTGAGCCGCGAGATCAACCGGGTCTTCGATCGCGCGGAGCAGGAGGCCAAGTCCCTGGGCGACCAGTACGTCTCGACCGAGCATCTGCTGATCGCGCTCGCCGACGAGAAGAACACCACCGCCAGGACACTGCTGAGCGCGGAGGGGATCGGCGTCGATGCGTTGCGGCAGGCCCTCGCGGACGTCCGGGGCTCGCACCGGGTGACCGATCAGTCGCCCGAGGGCAAGTACCAGGCGCTGGAGCGGTACACCCGGAACCTGACGGCGCAGGCGCGGGCCGGAAAGCTCGACCCGGTGATCGGCCGGGACGAGGAGGTCCGCCGCGTGATGCAGGTGCTGTCTCGGCGGACCAAGAACAATCCGGTGCTGATCGGCGAGCCGGGCGTCGGGAAGACCGCCATCGTGGAGGGTCTGGCCCAGCGCATCGTGAACGGCGACGTGCCCGAGTCGCTCCGCAACCGCGAGCTGGTGGCGCTGGACATCGGTCAGTTGCTGGCCGGCGCCAAGTACCGGGGTGAGTTCGAGGAGCGGCTCAAGGCCGTGGTGAAGGAGCTGACCGAGAGCGAGGGGCGGTATATCACCTTCATCGACGAGCTGCACACCATCGTCGGGGCCGGAGCCGCCGAGGGGGCGGTGGACGCGAGCAACATGCTCAAGCCGCCGCTGGCCCGGGGCGAGCTGCACGTCATCGGGGCCACGACCCTGGACGAGTACCGCAAGCACGTCGAAAAGGACGCCGCGCTGGAGCGCCGCTTCCAGCCGGTCCTGGTGGGCGAGCCGAGCGTGGCGGACACCATCGCGATTCTCCGGGGCCTCAAGGAGAAGTACGAGGTCCACCACGGCGTGCGCATCACCGACAACGCGCTGGTCGCCGCCGCGACCCTGTCCGACCGGTATATCGGCGACCGCTTCCTGCCCGACAAGGCGATCGACCTGGTAGACGAAGCCGCCAGCCGGCTCCGCATCGAGATCGACAGCCTGCCGCAGGAGATCGACGAGGTCGAGCGGCGGATCGTCCAGCTCGAGATCCAGCGGCAGGCGCTGCTCAAGGAAAAGGACAAGGCCGGGCGGGAGCGGCGGGAGGCCGTGGAGCAGGAGATCGCCGAGCTGAAGGAGCGGAGCGCCGGAATGAAGGCGCAGTGGCAGTCCGAGAAGAGCGCCATCCAGGAGATCCAGCAGATCAAGTCCGAGCTCGAAGGGCTCCGGAACGAGGTCGACCAGGCTACCCGCCGGGGTGATCTCCAGCGCGCGGCGGAGCTCCGCTACGGCCGCATCCCCGAGCTGGAGCGGCGGCTCGGGGCCGACGAGGCCCGCCTGCACGAGGTGCAGGCGAAGGCGCGCTACCTCAAGGAGGAGGTGGACGCCGAGGACATCGCCGAGATCGTGGCCAAGTGGACCGGGATTCCCGTGACCAAGATGCTGGAGAGCGAGCGCGAGCGGCTCACCCGGCTCGAGGGGGAGCTGGGTCGCCGCGTGATCGGCCAGGAGCAGGCGGTAACCGCCGTCGCGAACGCCGTGCGGCGGAGCCGCGCCGGCCTGGGCGATCCCAACCGGCCGACCGGGTCGTTCATCTTCCTGGGCCCGACCGGGGTGGGGAAGACCGAGACCGCCCGGGCGCTCGCCGACTTCCTGTTCGACGACGAGCGGGCGCTGGTCCGCCTCGACATGTCCGAGTACATGGAGAAGCACTCGGTCGCGCGGATGATCGGCGCGCCGCCGGGGTACGTCGGGTACGAGGAGGGCGGCCAGCTCACCGAGGCGGTGCGCCGGCGGCCGTACAGCGTGGTGCTGTTCGACGAGATCGAGAAGGCGCACCCGGACGTCTTCAACGTGCTGCTCCAGATTCTGGACGACGGCCGACTCACCGACAGTCAGGGCCGGCTGGTGGACTTCCGGAACACGGTGATCATCATGACGAGCAACATCGGCAGCCCTCTGATCGTCCAGGCCGGTGCCCAGACCGACGATCGGTCGTGGCTCGCGGTGGAGGAGAGGGTGCGGGAGGAGCTGAGGAACAGCTTCCGCCCCGAGTTCCTCAACCGGGTGGACGACATCATCGTGTTCCGGCCATTGAGTCGCCTGGACCTGGCCGAGATCGTGGACATTCAGCTCCGCCACCTGGAGAAGCTCCTGGCGGGGCGGCATCTGCGGCTGGAGGTGACGCCGGAGGCTCGCGAGTTCCTGGCCGACCGGGGCTACGACCCGGTGTACGGCGCGCGCCCGCTCAAGCGGGTGATCCAGCGCGAGCTGCAGAACCCCATCGCGCTGGAGGTGCTGGAGGGGACGTTCCACGAAGGCGACACCGTGCGGGTGGAGCGCGAGGGTGACCACCTCAGGCTGGTCCAGGGCGCCGCGGTCCCCGAGATGGCCAGTGCGTAGGGGCACGCCATCGCCCAGCGATCTGACCGGGATGCAGGCGGCGCTCCGCCTGGCCCGGGCCGCCTCGGTGCGCGAGGAGGTCCCGGTCGGTGCCGTGATCATCGCGGAAGGTGAGATCCTCGCCGAGGCCCACAACGAGACGGTGCAGCGCGGCGATCCGACCGCGCACGCCGAGCTGCTGGCGCTGCAGCGGGCGCTCCCCCGGCTGGGGGAGGACCGTCTCCCCTTCGCGACCATGTACGTGACGCTGGAGCCGTGTGCGCAGTGCGCCGGTTCCCTGGTCCTGGCCAAGCTCGGCCGGATCGTCTTCGGGGCCTACGACGCGCGCTGCGGCATGGCGGGGTCGGTCTACGATCTCCTCCGCCATCCCCGCCTCAATCACCGTCCGGAAGTGGTCGGTGGCCTCATGGCCGAGGAATGCGGGGACCTGCTCAAGCGGTTCTTCGCGAGTCGGAGGGCGACGTTGTAGAGGCGGT
>DATCWW010000081.1:0-4882 GCA_036566145.1 Gemmatimonadales bacterium | reverse complement strand
CGCGGCGCAGCCTCGCGCGGCGGCTCCGCACTCACCTGAATCTTGAGGAAGCGCTCGGTGAAGGTGGACTGGATGTCGTGCATCAGGTCCTGGAACATCTCGAACGCTTCCCGCTTGTACTCGACCAGTGGATCCTTCTGGCCCCAGGCGCGGTACTGGATGGCGTTCCGGAGCTGGTCCAGATCGTAGAGGTGGTCCTTCCACCGCTCGTCCAGCACCGAGAGCATCACCTGCGACAGCACCTGCGCGTCCACTTCGGGCACCCGGATCGAGGCGCCGAACTCCGACAGGTACTCGAGCTTCCGCTGGAACGCGGTCTCGCCCTGACGCTTGGCCGCGTCGACCATCCGCTCGAGCGTCGGCGTGGCCTCGGCGTCGGTCAGCTCGTCCACCGCAATCAGGTACTGCAGCATGAGCGCTTCGCGCAGCCCGCCCCGGTCGTATTCCTCCGGCCGCTCCGCGCCGGCCAGGTACTGGGTCGTGGCCCGCTCCACGGCCGCCTCGATCATGCGGCGCGCCTCGGCCTTGAGCTCCTCGCCCCGCTCCAGCGCGAACAGCCGCAGCGAGTAGACCACCTCGCGCTGCTGGTTCATTACGTCGTCGTACTCGAGCAACCGCTTCCGGCTCTGGAAGTTCTGCAGCTCGACCCGCTTCTGCGCCTGTTCGATGGCGCGGGTCACCAGGCCGCCGGTGATGACCTCGCCCTCCTCCGCCCCGCTCTTGTCCATCCAGCGCGCGATCCGGTCGGACCCGAAGAGGCGCATCAGATCGTCTTCCAGCGAGAGGAAGAAGATCGACTGCCCCGGGTCGCCCTGGCGGCCGGAGCGGCCGCGCAGCTGCCGGTCGATCCGACGGCTCTCGTGCCGCTCGGTGCCGATGATCTGCAGCCCGGCCTCGTCCAGCGTGAGGTCGAGGTCCTTGCCCAGTTTGATGTCGGTGCCGCGGCCGGCCATGTTGGTCGCGATGGTGATCGAGCCTTTCTGTCCGGCGTTGGCCACGATCTCCGCTTCGCGCTGGTGGTACTTCGCGTTCAGCACCTCGTGCTTGAGCCCCCGCCGCTTGAGCTGGCGCGACAGCGTCTCCGACACGTCCACGTTCACGGTGCCGATCAGGATCGGCCACCCTAGGCCGTGCAGCCGCCCCACCTCGTCCAGCACCGCGTTGTACTTCTCCCGGCGGGTCTTGTAGATCCGGTCTACCTGGTCGAGACGCTTGATCGGCCGGTGGGTCGGGATCACCGCCACCTCGAGCCCGTAGATCTGGTAGAACTCGGTCTCTTCGGTCTCGGCGGTGCCGGTCATGCCCGCCAGCTTATCGTACATCCGGAAGTAGTTCTGGATCGTGATCGTGGCGAAGGTCTGGGTCTCGCCCTTGACCTGCACGCCTTCCTTCGCTTCGACCGCCTGGTGCAGCCCGTCGGCCCAGCGCCGGCCGGTCATCACCCGGCCGGTGAACTCGTCCACGATCACCACCTGCCCGTCCTGCACCAGGTAGTCCACTTCCTTCTCGTAAAGGGCGTGCGCCTGGAGCAGCTTGTGGATGATGTGGAGCTTCTCGCTCTTGATGGCGTAGTCCGACTCGACCTTGCGACGCAGCTCCACCCGGTCGTGGGGCGACAGCTCGGGGTCCTTGTCGATCCGGTGGATCTCCTCCGAGATGTCGGGCACGAGGAAGAGCTCCGGGTCTCCCGGTGACATCGCCGTGGCGCCCCGGTCGGTCAAGTGCACCGAGTGGCCCTTCTCGTCGAGCACGAAGTAGAGCACGTCCTCCGTTTCGCGCATCCGCTGCTGCCGGATCGGGAGCTTCCGGTCGGCGATGGCGTCGAGCTCCATGCGCTGGACCAGCTGCTTGATCCCGGTCTCGTTCAGCATCTTGAGCAGCTTCTTGTTCTTCGGCATGCCCAGCTGGGCCTGGTAGAGCTTGAGCGCGGCCTCCTGCCGGGTCTTGTCGTCCTCCAGCAGCTTCTCCGCCTCGGCCAGCAGCGTGTTCACCACCCCGGTCTGCTTCCGGACCAGCTCGGCCACCTGACGGTTGAACTGGCCGTACTTGTCGTCGACCTCGTTGCCCACCGGCCCCGAGATGATGAGCGGCGTCCGCGCCTCGTCGATGAGGATCGAGTCCACCTCGTCGATGATGGCGTAGGCGTGCTCCCGCTGGACCCGCTGCTCCAGCGAGAACACCATGTTGTCGCGCAGGTAGTCGAACCCGTACTCGTTGTTGGTGCCGTACGTGATGTCGGCCTGGTAGGCGGCGCGCCGGTCGGGCGAGCTGGGCTCGGTGTCATCGAGGCAGGCGACGGTGAGGCCCAGATACTGGAAGACGTGCCCCATCCACTGCGAGTCGCGCCGGGCCAGGTAGTTGTTCACCGTGACCAGGTGGGCACCGCGGCCGGTGAGCGCGTTGAGGTACAGCGGGAGGGTGGCGACGAGCGTCTTGCCTTCGCCGGTCGCCATCTCGGCGATCTTCCCCTGGTGCAGCACCACGCCGCCGATCAGCTGCACGTCGTAGGGCACCATGTCCCACACCAGCTCGTGGCCGGTGACCAGGACCGTCGTCCCCATCAGCCGCCGGCAGGCCTCCCGCACCGTGGCGTAGGCCTCGGGGAGGAGCTCGTCCAGGCCGGCCGCCAGCTCCTTCTTCCACTGGGTCTCGAGCTGATTGAACTGCTGCTCCAGCCGGTCCCGCTCGACCGGGTCGGCGCACGCGTGCTTGGCCGCCCGCACCTCTTCCAGCTCGGCCTTGACCGCGCCGGTCCGCTCGGCCAGCCGGGCCCGAAAGGCCGCGGTCTGCCCCTTGAGCTCGTCCTCGGACAGGGTCGCGAGCCGCTCTTCGTGCCCGTGGATGGCGTCGACGATCGGCTGGATGCGCTTGCGGTCGCGGTCGAAGCGGGTGCCGAAGACCGCGGTCATGAGGGATTTGATCATGCTGGGTCCAAATATAACCGGTGCCGGGAGATATACCCGGCCACGGGGTCGGGGACCCAGTACCGGATCGGGAGGCCGTCCCGCACCCGCCGGCGGATCTCGGTGGCCGAAATGTCGATGGCGGGGACGTCGATGATCCCGGCGATGAGAGGCGAGGCGGGTACCGCCGAGCCCGGCCGGGCGAACACGATGACACGCGCCAGCTCGGGGATCTCCCGGGCCCGGTGCCAGGCGTCCAGCTCGGCCGCCGCATCGGCGCCCAGCAGGAGGGTGAATTCGCGCCCGGGCTCCCGCTCGCGCAGCTCTCGCAGGGTGTCGACCGTGTAGGACGGACCGGGCCGATCCAGCTCGGCCAGCTCGACGGCGAGCCCGGGGGCGCCGGCCAGGGCCAGGGCCAGCATGGCAGCCCGATGCTCCGCCGACGCGCCATGGCGACCGCTCTTGAACGGCTGTTGCCGGGCCGGGACGAACCGCAGGGCCTCCAGGCCCAGCGCCTCCCGGGCGACCTGCCCCACGATCAGGTGGCCGTGGTGGACCGGATCGAACGAGCCGCCGAGCAGGCCGATCATGGGCCTAGCTGGCGCCGGTCGAATCGGGCGGGCACACTCCGTGGCTCTTCGCGGCGTCGGGGTGGAAACGCCGGATGTAGCCACAGGTCTCCTGCACGTCCTCCTTGTACCCCAGCTTCTGGTAGGCCTGCACCAGCTTCACCAGCGCCTCGGGCGCGATCGCGGCGCGCGGATAGGTGGCGACCACGTCCTTGAGGTAGAGGATGGCGGAGTCGTACGCCTTGAGCTTGAAGTAGTAGAGCGCCGCGCGATACTCCTTGTATGCGAAGCGCTCCTGCAGGTCGGCGATGCGGCCCTGGGCCCGGGTCGCGGCGCTGGTGCCGGGGTATCGGTTGACCAGCTCCTGATAGGTGGCGAGGGCGGTCTGGCCGTAGGAGGGATCCAGCTCGGGGCGGCGCCAGAGGTCGGCGTAGACGTCGCCGACCCGGAGCAGCGCGTCGGCCGCCAGCGGATCGTTGGGGGTATCGTCGGAGGTCTTGCGGAACTCGCGCGCCGCCTCGAGATGACTCCCCATGGCGTAGTACGACTCGCCCAGGAAGAAATGCGCCTGCGCGATGCGCGGGTCGCCCGGTTGGAGCTCCAGCAGCACCCGATCCAGGTTCTTCTGCGCGTCGGCCCACTTGCCGCGGCGAACCTGATGCTGCGCCCGGCGCCAGAGGGTGTCGACCTGCGCGGTCGTGGCTGCCTCCTGCACCTCTGGCGTCGGCGCGGTGGATGCACGCCCACCCCGGCCGCCGCAGGCAGCGGCGTTGAGGAGCAGGACGGCGAAGAGGGCACGACGGGTCATCGAGTCTCTGGTCGAGGTTGCGCGGGCACCGTCCCCGCCGGAGTCAGGCCGATCCGCTGCAGCCGAAGCCGCGCGGCTCCGGCGACGGAGTCAGGGGCGGTGGAGTCCGCCGCGACCGCCTGGAACGCCAGCGCCGCCGCGAGGGTGTCACCCTGCACCACACGGACGTCGCCGTACGCCAGAAGTGCACGGCGTCCGGTCTCGGAGGTGGAGTCGGTCCGGGCAGCCTCGGCGTACCAGAGCACGGCGTCGGCCACGCGGCCGGCCGAGGCCGCGCGCTCTCCCAGCGCGAGGGCGCAGTCTGCCGCGCCTTTGCGTCCCGCTGCCCGGAGCGCGCTGTCCTGCGCCCGTCGCACCACCGCCCGATACTGGAGCAGCGCCTGTCCGCAGCCGGCCGTCTTCTCCAGCAGCCGCGCGTGCAGCGCCAGGAGGCTGTCGGTCGTGGCCTGATCTCCGGCGGCGGCGATCGCACCCGGAAGCAGGTTCACCAGCTCCTCGGGATCGGCGCCCTGCTGCTGGGCCAGCCGCAGGGCATCGCGGCCCGGCACCCGCTCCGGCGCGATCGCCTGCAGCCCGACCACCGCCTGCTCCATGGCGTCCGC